>JAZUOB010000066.1:0-15213 GCA_045604425.1 Clostridia bacterium | reverse complement strand
AGCAGGAGCCTCTTCTGCAGGTGCTGCTTCACCGTTCTTCTTTGCTATAAGGTCAGAGATTTCTTCTCCACCGTCAGCAATAGTAGCAAGCAATCTTGCAAGATTTGAGATGGGCGCATTCAAGCTGCTCATCAATGTTGCAATCAATGTCTCTCTTGATGGTGTAGCTGCGAGCTTCTTGATTTCATCAAGTGTAGCAACTGTACCGTCAATAAAACCTGATTTGATTTCAAGCTTATCGTTCTGCTTAGCATAGTCAGCAATAACCTTTGCCGGAGCAACTGCATCAGTGTCAGATACAGCAAGAGCTGTAGGACCGTGCAAAATCTCATCAAGTGCGTCAAGACCTGTCTCTTTTGCAGCAAGACGAAGCAATGTGTTCTTTACAACGAAGTACTTAACACCAGCGCTTCTGAGATTTCTACGCAATACAGTATCTTCTTCAACAGTAAGACCACGATAGTCTACAAGAACACCAGTCTGTGCTGTTTTAAGAATTTCTGCGATTTCGGCAACTTGTGCTTTCTTAGCCTCTAAAACCTTTTCACTTGGCATTCGTTTCACCTCCATAAACATTAAAATGTCTATTCCGTATAAAAAAAGCTTTGCACATCCAAAGACACGCAAAGCACAAGTAATCAATATGGAATTACTTAACCTCGGCGGGACTTATTTAGGTGCCTGCTGTCTACGGAACAAGTTTTTCAACCTTGTTGATTATACTATATAATTATTTTTCTGTCAATACCTGTTTTTATTTTTTTGGACAATATGTTCAATTAAAGCCTTTTCTCATCTTTTGTTTTGAACAAATTATTTCAAAAGCCTGTATCTATTGTCCTCACTGATGCTCACACATTTGTCCCCTGCCACCACAAAATGGTCTATAAGCTTTACACCTAATGACTCAAGACTATTTCTTAGGTTCTTGGTGTTTATAATATCATCGTTTGAGGGAGTGGCTATCCCGGTCAGATGATTATGTGCAAAAATCACTCCTCTGGCATTGGAGCTGAGTGCTATTTTCACTATCTCTCGCTGGTCAAACAGTACGCCGTCATCACTTCCTCTGCTCATCAAAGTAGTTTTGATTATTCTGCTGTTTTCATTTATGCAAAACATATAAAACAGTTCTTTTTGCGCGCCTGCAAACAAGGTCCAGATAGTCGACTGAAAATCTTCATCTGCAATTTTCTTTTTATCCATGCCGTATTTTCTTTGAAGATAAATGCTGAATAAGTGTCTTTGCATACCTATACCTGTAGCTGTGACTTTTCCTACTCCCTTGACGGTCATTAAGTCTTCCGTGCGGGCATCAAAAACAGAATCCAAGCTTCCAAACTTATCCAAAAGATTGTGTGCAACACCATTCATATTTTTTCGCACTTGTATAAAATTCAATAATAATTCCAGAATTTCATGGTCCTCAAGAGCTGAAAGATCTCCATTTACAGCGAATTTGTCACGTAATCGTTTTTTATGTCCGGCATGTATATTCTCTTGTTTTTTCATTAAACAAATGCATCCCTTTCATAAATGTAAATTATGCTGTTACAGCTTCTGCTTGCTTTCTCACATATGTAGGCACTACCTGTGCTACTGTATCTTTTATTGCTTCGTTGTCGCCTTTTTCCACAGCCGCGCCAAGTTTTTCAAGCTGTGTTTCAAGATACGCCATATCGCTGACAAAAGGCTGACCGATAAATATCTTGTCGTGCTTTGTATTTTGAAGACCTTCTTCATCGGTGAGCAATTCTTCATAAAGCTTTTCACCGGGGCGAAGCCCTGTAAATTCTATCTGTATATCTTTTCCCGGGCGAAGTCCTGAAAGCTTGATAAGATTAACTGCAAGGTCATATATCTTCACAGGTTGTCCCATATCCAGAACAAAAATCTCACCGCCGTTTGCATAGCTTGCAGACTGGAGCACCAAACACACAGCCTCCGGTATAGTCATAAAATATCTTGTTATTTCTCTGTGCGTAACTGTGACAGGCCCGCCCTTTTCGATCTGCTTTTTAAACAAGGGGATAACACTGCCGTTTGAACCTAAAACATTTCCAAAACGCACTGCAACAAACTCTGTTTTGCTGACTGTCTGCATACATTGAACAATCATTTCGCATATACGCTTTGTGGCTCCCATAACATTGGTGGGGTTTACAGCCTTATCTGTGGAAATAAGTACAAATCTCTTAACATTGTATTTATCTGCACATTTTGCCAGATTATATGTACCAAACACATTGTTTTTGATAGCTTCTCCGGGGCTGTCCTCCATAAGAGGAACATGCTTATGAGCAGCTGCATGAAATACTATATAAGGCTTATATTGGCTGAAAATATCCTCAAGCCTGTCCATATCACGTACCGATGCAATAAGTACATCCGGTTTGTTGTAAGGATATGCACGATTGATCTCCATTTGCAAATCGTATGCATTATTCTCATAAATATCAATTATCACAAGCTTTAGAGGCTCATATTTCATAATCTGTCTGCAAAGCTCAGAGCCTATTGACCCACCGCCGCCTGTAACAAATATAACCTTATCTTTTATGTAGCTTTTTATTTCATCATTATCAATGGAAATAGGGTCTCTGCCAAGCAAATCTTCTATCTCTACATTTCTTATTTCGCCCATACCAAACTCACCGTCTACAAGGCTTTCAATACCGGCGCAAGTCTTGACAACACATTCGGTCTGTGAGCAAATATTCAAAATCTCTTTTTTTCTCTCGCTGGAAAGTGAGGGAATTGCGATAATAATCTCCTCAATCTCCTGCTTCTGCACTATTCTGGGTATAGAGCGTACTGACCCAAGAACTCTAATGCCGCTTATAATACGGTTCTTTTTGAATGTATCATCGTCTACAAGGCCTACTATCTTATAGTCCATTTTATCATTGTGCTGAATTTCTTTTATAAGCATAGACGCCGCATCGCCGGCACCTACAATGAGAGTTCTTTTTAAAGATGGATTTACACTGTGATATCCCCGGTTTAGTCTGTTAAGCCCACGAATCGCCACTCTCACAAACAATATTCCTGCAGCCGAAAGATTTACAGATGTAAAACAAATCAAAAATCTCAAATTATCTCTTAGGAAATAATCTAAAAATAATGTAACAAAAACAGCTGTGCCAAGGGAGACTACCAATCTCATATAATCTCTTATCCCTGCATAACTCCAGAATATCCTGTGAGTTCTAAACAGATAAAGCGACACTTCAAAAATAAAGCACGCCAAAGTAACCAAATTAAATTTATCCCAATATCGTCCCAACAAATCAGTATAGTCTGTCACAAGCATAAGTACCAAAAGATGCGCTATCATTACGACGAAAAGATCTATACAGAAAACCACACGGTTTCTGATAGAAAAAGGTGCTACGCTCTTTCCCATTATATTTTCTCCTTATTACATTAACCTATCTTTCATTGTATCAAAGTTTAAGAAAAATGTCAACACTATAAAAAATCAAAAAAAAAGAAAACCTTAAAAGGTTTTCTTTTCTGTTTTTTATTTTTTGCCTGCCGCTTTTGCATTCTTCTTTGACTGCTTCCAAGAAGCCCAGAATGTACCTGCAATAAAGATAGAAGTATATGCACCGATTACAATACCTACTATAAGAGGAAGTGCAAATTCTTTTATAGCTGTCACTCCGATTATATAAAGAAGAACTATTGTAATCAAGGTTGTAATTGTTGAGTTGATTGTACGACCCATGCTCTCGCTGATACTTCTGTTTACTATCTCTTCAATAGAACTTCCTTTTTTGCCGCCAAACTTCTTCATGTTTTCACGGATACGGTCAAAAATAACGATAGTATTATTTATGGAGTATCCGATAACTGTAAGCATAGCTGCAATGAATGTTGTATTCATTGGTATGTTTGTGATAGCATACACTGCGTACATAACAGCTACGTTTATTGCAAGGGCTATAATAGCCATTATAGCAGAAATCCATTCAAATCTTATTGCAATGTATACAAGAATACAAAGTATTGCTATAAGTGCAAATACAAGTGTTTTTTGCTGCACTTCAGCGCCAAAGCTTGCAGATGCTGTAGACTCTGACATAAATGCTGCATCATCTACAGAGTACTTTGTCTTGATTGCTTCCATGATAGATGCCTTCTTTGCATCATCAACAGGAGGAGTCTTGATAATGGTCTGTGTGTCTACAGCTGTCTTCTGAACAGTAACTTTCACACCGGTCTCATCCTGGATGTACTTTGAAAGTTCATCATTGTCATATGAAGCACCAAGCTCTACCTGCATACGTGTGCCGCCAAGAAACTCTATGTCATAGTTGAAGCCGCCGTTAACTGCAAAGAACACAACTCCAAGCACAACAATAAGTGCAGGCAATATCACGAATTTCCATTTGTTTGATACAAAATTTATTTTACTCATGCTTCCTGCCCTCCTGCTTCTTTTTTCGCTTCACGAACAAACAGTGAGCGCTTTGTAATACCCATTCCTACAACCTGCTTGAGAAGGAACTTTGTAATAACAATAGCTGTAAACATGCTGACTACAACACCAAGTCCAAGTGTCACAGCAAAGCCTGTAACAGTACCTATTCCTGAAACATAAAGAACTACACAAGTAATGATTGTAGTAATATTTGAGTCCAAAATTGCTGAGAAAGCTTTATTAAATCCTGCTTCTATACTTGCACGAACAGTTTTGCCCAGCTTGATTTCTTCTTTTATTCTTTCGAAAATAATTACGTTGGCATCAACTGCCATACCTATTGAAAGAACTATACCTGCAATACCTGACAAGCTCAGGTTGACACGGAATACGCCCAAAATAAGCGCCATAAGTCCAACGTATACAGCAAGTGCTATATCAGCAACAACACCAAGTGCTCTGTATATAACAAGCATAAAGAGCATGATTATGATAATGCCCATGCCGGCAGCTGTCAAACTCTTTGGAAGAGCAGTAGCACCAAGCTCTGCACCAACTGTTTCTTTTGTCAGAACACTGAGATCAAATGGAAGGTTTCCTGATTTGATTGTGCTTGCAAGTGCTGAAGCCTCTTCTTGTGTCTGGAATCCGCCTGAAATGATGCAAGTCTCTGAATCAATACCGTTTGCTGCATACTCAGGTGAAACATTTGGCTGTGACACGACAGTCTCGTCCATCTTGATAGCGATAAATCTTGAGCCTTCTTGAGCTGACGCAGCAGCTTTTGTAGCTTCTGCAAAAGCTTTTCTGCCTTCAGGTGTGAACTGAAGCTCTACATACGGTTCTTTTTGCATTGATGTCTGGCTGACCATGTCATACTTTGCGGTAGCATTCTTAACCGCTGTACCGTCAAGTATAACTTGTCCCTCTGCATTACAGAATGTAAGCTTAGCTGTCTTGCCGAGAATATCAGCTGCTGCATCTGTGTCAAACACAGACGGAATTTCAACTGTAATTCTGCCACCTTCTGCTGTGCTTATTCTTGCTTCTGTATAGCCAAGATCTGCAAGTCTTCTGTTGAACACAGCTTCTACTGAAGCCATTTCATCAGCTGTGGGGTTTGTAGCATTTGCCTGGAAAGTAATAACTGATCCACCGGCAAGATCTATACCCTTGCGTATACCCTTTGCCTCGTCAAAAATACCGCCATACTTAAAGCCTGAAATATCAAATCCGAGGAATGATACAACATTTATAAGTACTGCGATAAGAACTACGAAGCAAAGTGTAATAATACTTTTCTTTTTCATTCTATTATCTTCCTTTCATGAGTGGGCAATAATCAGCCTGCTATTATTACCAATGATATTGTAGTAATAAGGAACAAAACTGAAAGAGCTATTGTAATCTTTGACATCACTGACTTCTTTGTGCTTCCGCCGTTCTGGCTGAAGAAAGAATCACCTGTATCAGGTGTTGAGCCTTGTATACCTCTCATACCAGGATCCTTGCCCTCTTGAGCTATAACCACTACCACAAGCAAAACAGCAACTATCAAATGAATAATTGTGAAAGCTGTAACCATAATCGGAACCTCCCTCCATGTTTAATGTTTGACATACCCCATTATTATATCATATTATAAAAAAAATTCAAGTGTTTTTTGGAAATTTCTTATAATATAGAGTTTTTATCTAAAAAAAACAAATCATTCATCAAAAATGCGGAGTTGTCAAAAGGACAACTCCGCATTTTGCTATCTTATAAAATCTTCTTCAAACTTATGTATAACTATTCCTGTTGCAGGCTTCGGGAATATAGAAACCGATCTTTTGGGAAGTCTTTCCCCCGTTTTTGTCATAGCAGAAAACTGCGGAGGACGCACCGGGTTTATAACAAACATACAGTTATACTCCCCACTATCCACTGCCTTTACACCGCTGGATAAATCTCTGGTATAAGATATCCTCTCTGTCTCTGTGGCAGGGTTTATTCCCATTTGCTCCTCTAAAATAAGCTTATTTAGAATATTAAGGTCAAGGAATCTATAGCTTTCTGACACATCAGGCATAATTTCATTAAGATACTTTTCATCTTTGAAAATAAATCTGTAAAAGTAATGTTTGCCTGTGTACATGGCAATTTTCGCTTCTTTTCTCTGGGTATAGATAAGCTTTCGCATAGTCTCGCCCAAATCGTCATCGTTTTTGTCTACTATGATTTTTTCAAGACCGAAATGGTCTTGAAGTCCTGCAATAAAATATACTTCAGAAAAACTGTTTTTACATTTTACAAGGCGGTGTACAGGCATATGTATTCTGCCGTCGTCATGGGAATCAGAAATAAGTGCCATGGCAAAATTGAATGACTCCCTGCCTGTATATGACGGATTATTCATCATTTGTTTTTTGTATTCAAGACAAGCTTCGTATCTATTGTGCCCGTCTACAATGAATATCTTTTTCTCACCGATTTCCTTCTGTATCATCCGGATATCTTTGTCATCCTTAATCGCCCATAATTTATGTCTTTGCCCGTTGTCTGTAACAAAATCCATATCCGCTTTACTTCCTGATATCTCTGCAAGAAGTGCGGCAATAGCCTTGCTCTGCTCGGTATACACACAGCTTATAAGACTATTGTTTGACCCTGATGTACTTATCATTTTCAAACGGTCGTTCTTGGAATTTGTACTTGGCTCTTCACATGGAACAACAATGCCGTCACTATAGTCCGCAAGCTCCAAAAGTCCGACAATTCCCCGGTTATAATAGTTTTCTCCATGGATTGTCACTGTTTCTTCATACACATAAAAAGCAGGTTTATCCTCTTTTACTAAAATATCTTCTTCAATCCATTTTTTTAAAAAATCTCTTGACCTGGTATAACAATTATTTTCTTCTGTGTCATCTGCTTGCTTTTTTTGTGTAACAAGTCTTGCTGCATTATAAGGATTTTTGTCATAAAAGCTGTCTGCTTCTTCCTCGGAAAGAGCATCATACGGCGGCGCCATAACATCTTGAATATTATCTATTTTTCCCTGATTGTATCTGTATCCTCTGAACGGCATGACTTTTGCCATAATATGTTCCTCCCTTTTATAATGTTATATATTTCATGATTTAAACTTCTGAAGTTGTGCTATAATATTATTGGAGAACGGTCAAATATGCCGACTCCCAAACCCTAAGTTATAACGAAAGGATGTACACCATGAACGGAAAATATATGAATTTTGCCAAAGGAATGGCATTCGGATTGGCTGTTGGTGCGGCCACCGCTTTATTCATAGATCCTATCAGTGACAAACAACGCCACAAGCTTCAGCGCAAGACTGAGGGAGTCTTCAAAAGCATAGGCAGTATGATTGACACCGCAATGGATTTTATGCACTAACTATATGCCATAAGCAGATACTATATCTGTTTATGGCATATTATTATACAGAAAAACAACAATGATTTCAAGAGATTTACATAATATTATTGGAATTGCACACAGCAGCCGCCTTTGTTTTGGTATTTTTGCATGAATTAGTTTACATAATTATGTCTTAGCTTTGAAAACAACTCCAACACTTTTAGCTTTATGGTTATCCTGTCACCTTTTATTGTGTTTTCAGTTTCCGCCGTCAAATATTCGCCTAAATCATCGGTATATCCAAAGGAGGACTTTGTAAAACACAGAGGAGGAGAAAGAACACACCACCAGTTTTTACCCTCTGCCTCTCCAAGCTCTATTCTTGCTGCTGTATACATTCCCTCCGGCAAAATAAAGCTTTCATAGGCCCTGCGGTCTATATAGTATTTCCCTACATTTGCTTTTGCTTTATAGGGAGCATTCTCCATAAGAAGTACTTTATTTGCTAAAGCTTCCATTTGAGTTGGTGTTGGAACTTTTTCGTTTTTTTTTGCATACTCCAATATATTATCCCTGACTTTTATTTTCAATTGCTGGTCATACTCTCCATCACTGTTTGCCAGAATATGAAGCCTGACTATATTATTTTCAAGGTCAAAAAGCAATGTGTCTGACCACATGCCAAAGCATAGAGCTGACATAAAAACAAATAGAAATACATAAATAATTTTCTTCAAAAAAACCTTCCTCCTGAGGATTACTTAGAAAAATTGTTCCCCAAAAGAAAGGTTTTTAAACTATTTCTTGAATATTATAAATTTGCTTACCACATAGTTAAAGATAATTACAAATATATTTGAAAGTATTTTGACCGGCAGTTCAGAACAGTGCATAATATCTATAAATATAACCATTATCACCGTGTCAGCAACTCCCGATATAAATCGTGCCCCAAAGAATTCAACAAGCTGCAAAAATGCATGTTTTTTATCATCATCTCTTGCATCAAACACATAAAGCTTGTTGGTTACAAATGCAAAAACCACTGACAAAAACCATGCCAACATATTTGATACAGCTGTCCTCAGGAACATAATATCTTTAAATATAAAATATGATACAATGTTCACAGCGGTTGTCAGCGCTCCAAACAGCATATAAAGTATAATAACTTTATGTTTTGTGTATAGCTTTTTTATCATATGCTTTCCTTTCAAAACCAACAACGCAGTTGGCAAATATATTATGCCAACTGCATTTTGGTTTAAGATAAGTCTTTTACATAAATAGTCTTAACTTCATTTGAAACCAGAGGTGCCTCGATGTTTCCGTCACGAATTGCAAAAAACTTCTCTGCAACCTGCGGGAAGAGTGCATAGCTGAGCACATCTTCTTCTGACTTTGCAATGTCCTTTGTTTCCTCTGTATATTTTGGAAGTTCAGGTTCAAGAAGGTCGGCAGGACGGCAAGTGATAACTTCATCATCACCAATCGCAAGCTTTCTTACATCTTCATTAACCTCACCAGGAAGCTGGCCGTACTCGCCTCTGAGCAAGCCTTTTGATTCTTTAGAAACCATTTTATATCTGCCCATGAGTACATTAAGCACAGCCTGTGTGCCTACAATCTGACTTGTAGGTGTTACAAGCGGAGGATAACCAAAGTCTTTTCTTACTCTTGGTACTTCTTCAAGAACTTCATAGTACTTATCCTCTGCGTTTGCCTTCTTAAGCTGTGAAATAAGATTTGAAAGCATTCCACCGGGAACCTGATATAAAAGTGCGTTAGGATCCACATTCAGAACCTTAGGATCAAGTGTACCCTCTTGCTTCATCTTATCAGCAATCTTTCTGAAGTGACTTGCTGCATCACTAAGCTTCTTAAGGTCAAGACCTGTATCTCTGTCTGTTCCCTTAAGTGTTGCTACCATTGCTTCTGTAGATGGGTTTGCTGTACCATTTGCAAAAGGTGAAAGAGCACAGTCAACAATATCTACACCTGCTTCTGCAGCCATAAGGTTTGTCATATCACCTGTTCCTGCTGTATTATGAGTATGCAGGTGAATTGGGACACTTACGTTTTCTTTGAGCTTCTTTACAAGCTTGTATGCGTCATAAGGAAGCAAAAGATTTGCCATATCCTTGATACAGATTGTGTCTGCACCCATTTTTTCAAGCTCACATGCAAGTCTTACAAAATAATCAATATCATGCACAGGACTTACTGTGTATGAAAGTGCAGGCTCACACATTCCGCCGTATTCTTTTACAAATTTGATTGCTGCTTCAAGGTTTCTTGTATCATTGAGAGCATCAAATACTCTAACAACATCTATACCGTTTTCGATTGATTTTTTACAGAACTGCTCAACCACGTCATCAGCATAATGCTTATAACCCAAGATATTCTGACCTCTGAAAAGCATCTGGAGCTTTGTATTAGGCATAGCCTTTTTGATAGTTCTTAGTCTTTCCCATGGGTCTTCGTTCAAAAATCTCATACAAGCATCAAAGGTAGCTCCGCCCCAGCACTCAACTGACCAGTATCCTATCTTGTCAAGAGTTTCAAATGCGGGGATCATATCTTCTATCTTCATTCTTGTTGCCGCCTGTGACTGATGAGCGTCACGAAGAATTGTATCTGTAATAAATAGTTTACTCATAGCAAATTCCTTCCTTCTTGTAATATATTATTTGAGGAACAGTGTAAGGAAAGCACCGGCAGCAATAGCTGAGCCGATAACACCTGACACGTTGGGGCCCATAGCGTGCATGAGCAGGAAGTTCTTTGGATTTTCTTTCTGTCCTACAACCTGAGACACTCTGGCTGCCATAGGCACTGCTGATACACCTGCAGAACCAATGAGAGGATTGATTTTGTTTTTAAGGAACAAGTTCATGAATTTTGCAAGAAGAACACCGCCTGCAGTACCACACCCAAAAGCTACAATACCCATTATGATAATTGCAATTGTCTTGCCCTGGAGGAATACTTCAGCTGTTGCAGTAGCTCCTACAGAAATGCCAAGGAAGATTGTGACTATATTCATAAGCTCGTTTTGAACTGTCTTTGAAAGTCTTTCACAAACTCCGCACTCACGAAGAAGGTTGCCAAGCATAAGACATCCTACCAAAGGAGCTGCTGACGGAAGAAGAAGTGCCACAAAAGTTGTAATGATAATCGGGAATATAATTTTCTCTGTCTTAGATACTTCTCTAAGCTGCTTCATCTCTATCTGTCTTTCCTTTTTGGTGGTAAGAGCCTTCATAATAGGTGGCTGAATTACAGGCACAAGCGCCATGTATGAGTATGCAGCAACGGCGATAGGTCCCAGAAGATCCGGTGCAAGCTTTGATGTAACGTAGATAGCTGTAGGGCCGTCTGCACCACCGATTATACCTGTTGATGCTGCTTCAAGGGGAGTGAAAAAGTCCATTCCCGGAATATAGCCTACAATATGTCTTGCCGCAAAGTATGTAATAAAAATACCAAGCTGCGCAGCAGCTCCAAGAAGCAAACTTTTTGGATTTGCAATAAGCGGGCCGAAGTCTGTCATAGCTCCAACACCTACGAATATAAGACAAGGATAAATACCAAGCTTTACTCCTAAGTACAAATAATCTATAAGACCGGGAGTTATAACATTTCCGGCCTCATTTGCCGCGCCTCCAAACTGTGCCCAGTGCACATGTCCGCCGGCAAAAAGCTCGGTATGATACATATCTGCAAAAGGCAAATTTGTAAGAAGCATACCAAAAGCTATAGGCAAAAGAAGTAACGGCTCAAATTTCTTAACAATGGCAAGATACATGAGTACAAATGATATGAGAATCATTATAAGTATTTTGGGATCATTTATGATCGCAGAAAAACCCATGCCGCCAATAAAATCAGTAATGAGTTCTATCATGATTGTTCTCTCCTTTAGTTTATGAAACTTTAATTATGCAATTGTGCAAAGAGCGCTGCCTGTTTCTACAGTCTGACCCTTTGTCACTGCAACTGATGTAACCTTTCCGTCGCAGCTTGCCATAATCTCATTTTCCATTTTCATAGCCTCAAGGATAAAGAGAACCTGACCTGCTTTCACGCTGTCGCCTGCGTTTACTTTTACATCAAGAATTGTACCGGGCATTGGAGCTGTAACCTGCTCACCTGCACCTGATGCTGCAGGAGCCTGTGCCTTGGCAGGAGCTGCTGTCTTTGCTTCTGACTCGCTTACAAGCTCGATTTCTACTTCGTACATTGTTCCGTTTACATTTACATTATACTTTTTCATAATATCAGTTCCTTTCAAAATCAATTATTTCTGTTTTATAGATAATATCTTTATACCTGAAACATCTGTTCCAACATCTTCTGCAATCGCCGCTGCAACTGCTGCTACAAATTCACCTTTATTGGCAATTTCTGCTTTTTTCACAGGTGCCTGTGCTGCAGGCTGCACTGTTTTCGGGGTATCCTTAATAAGCTTTTTACATATAGCACCCATAATTGCGCATATGATTATTATACAAATAAGGCCCACAAATGTAAGACCTATACCAAATCCGAACACTTCCAAAGTGCTGTACTTCAAAGCTTCTTCTAATGTAACTGTCATATTTTCTGCCTCCTTTCAAAATTTGGCCGGAAGTATGTACCGCTGCCTGTCTTTATGCATAAAGCATTGTTATTTTTTTGACAAGCTTGTACAGACCTATAGATTGTGTGCTTTTATTTTCATCCCCTCATCCTATCAATGTATACTCCGACCGGCAGTATACCGATAAAATGAACGGCTATAAAAAAATATATAATTCTGCCCAAAAAGGCTTTTATTTTAAAAAAATCGAAATCAGGATAATTGTATCAAATTACCCCGAATTTTACAATAGTTTTTTTATTTATCAGCACTTTGCAAATAATACTTTACATACAAGCAACTGCCTTTTACACATTATATACAAAAACCAAACTAATAATATTAAAACGAGGCACAAAATATTGGATTTTCCTTATATTTGTAAAATATTTTTCCCACTTGTTGAAAAAGTGTCTGTTTTGTGATACAATAAGTTTGCAAAGCAAACTCGTTGTATTGCAACTTGCGTGCATTAAAAGGCAATTCAATTCACAGAGCGATAGTGAAAAATCATGGCAAAGTGCCAACCTATGTCATGGTATGGCACCGGCAAACAAGCTTACCTGGTTGGAATCAGAAACTTTTATTGACCAGTCTTTTGAAAAACGGGTTGTAAGCACTGTTTTGTGGATAAAGGGATTTTAAAAAAGCATCATACATATATGATTTGTTTAATATAATAATATTTGAAGTGGAGGTGCATGTATGTCAAATTACTCTGATATAACACCACAAATAGAAGCTTGGGCAAAGCTGTGTGAAAGCTCAGGCAATATTCAAAGTGAGCTCTATGCAAAATATGATGTAAAAAAAGGGCTTAGGGATATAAACGGCAAAGGTGTTCTTACCGGACTTACAGAGATTTCAGAAATCAGGCAGACAAAGGAGCAAAACGGAACTCAGATTCCATGGCACGGCCAACTCTTTTATAGAGGGTATAATATAAAAGACATTATAGACGGATTTATAAAAGATGATAGATTCGGATACGAAGAAGTGGTATATCTTTTGTTGTTTGGTGATTTACCAACCCCTGAAAAGCTGTCAGAATTCAGAGAAACCTTGTCCCAAAACCGAACGCTCCCCACAAACTTTGTCAGGGACGTAATAATGAAAGCTCCAAACGGAGATATTATGAATGCTTTGGCAAAAAGTGTTCTCACACTGGCATCATATGACAGTAATGCCTCTGACACATCTATTCCAAATGTGCTCAGACAATGCATTCAGCTCATATCCGTTCTGCCTCTTCTGTCTATATACAGTTATCAAGCGCACAATCACTATAACAAAAATCAAAGTTTGTTTATACATTCACCGGGAGAAAATCTGTCTACTGCAGAAAATATACTAAGGCTTTTAAGACCCGACTCAAACTATTCACATCTGGAAGCTCAAGTTCTTGACATGGCATTGGTTCTTCATGCAGAGCATGGCGGAGGTAATAACTCTACTTTCACCACCAGAGTTGTCACAAGCTCCGGCACTGACACATATTCTGCAATCGCAGCCGGGCTTTGCTCATTAAAAGGTCCAAAACACGGCGGTGCAAATATAAAAGTAGTACAAATGTTTGATGATATGAAAACCGCTATCAAAGATTGGAATGATGAAGAAGAAATCAAGAGTTATCTTCGCAAGCTTCTTGACAAAAAGGCTTTTGATAAGTCAGGTCTTATCTACGGCATGGGTCATGCAGTATATTCTATTTCCGACCCACGAGCACGTGTTTTCAAAAGCTTTGTACAGGAACTGTCAGAAGAAAAGAATCTAACCGAAGAGTTCAATCTTTTGGCTACTGTAGAAAACCTGGCACCACAAGTTATCGCAGAGAAAAAGAAAATCTACAAAGGCGTCAGTGCAAATGTTGATTTCTACAGCGGATTTGCTTATAAGATGTTGAATCTTCCGGAAGAATTATATACCCCTATTTTTGCTATTGCCAGAATTGCCGGCTGGAGCGCTCACAGATTGGAAGAGCTTATAAATGCCGGGAAGATTATTCGTCCTGCATATATGAGTGTAGCAAAAGAGCGTAAGTATATAAGTTTTGACAAAAGATAAATCTCAGGAATGTAAAAAAAGTTCAGACGCTAAATAAAAAAAGGAGTGTAAAAACCAAGTTTTTACACTCCTTTTTTTACATTGACGGGATAAGTAACTTCATACCTTTAGTAATACATTCATCTTCCAAACCATTTAGTTCTCTGACAGCTTGATATGGCACTCTGTAATGCTTTGCCACATCCCACAAAGTGTCTCCTTCCTGAACAAAGTATATCACTATACCTTTTTTATCTTCAGATGAAGAATCATTTACCTCACAATTTGATATAACAGGGATACTTATATCCTTTGTCATTACAGCATCTAATGCTATAGATATTTTCACTTCCGTTTCACCGGAAGAATTCAAAGCATAATTTTTGTGTGATATCTCTGCCTTGACACTACAGTTGCAACCAGTAGTTGCGCCCACAGCTTCTATATTTTCACAAAACCGTATTTCATGCTTGTGGCTGTACACAGGAGTCTCATCATCGCAAACGTACAGACAATAACATATCACTCTACCCTCTATGCATACACGGTCTTTTTCTGCTTTTGCACTATCAATAACGGGTTTTGTAATAAGGCTGTATATTCCGTTAAGACGTGGCATTGGTTGGCTGGGGGTTATTACCTCTCGGATAGTTGCAGTTGTTGCTGCTTTTGCCATTACACATTCCATAGTTTTTGATTCTTTTTCGATTTCCAGTGCCTTGCCGGGGCAATAACAATCCTGTATATATTCAATCCGGGT
>JAZUOB010000065.1:0-1613 GCA_045604425.1 Clostridia bacterium | reverse complement strand
TCTTGACTCAGGATAAGATTGCTACACTTCAGGCAGAAAATCAGGGACTTCGTTTTGCTGCTTCTCAGGCAGCACAGAATGCTTACCTTGTAAGTGAGCTTCGTCCTTGCCCTGTCCCAGCATATACTGTACCTAATCCCTATTGCTGCAATACTTATGTGAATACATTTGGTGGTTGCGGTAGCTTCTAATTGAGGAGGTCTGATTTTATGGAAATTATTGCTAATGCTTTACAAACAGTTCAAGCAAATCAAAATGTTTATTTCACAGACACCGTGATTTGCGGTAATGTTTCCATAGGTCATAGAGACGATAGTGGGTTGGTGACGTTGAGAGGCGTCACCAACTCTCAATGCCGAGCTCGTTTCAAAGTGACTTTTGGAGGCAACATTGCTATTCCTGCAGAAGGAACAGTTGGACCGATTTCTTTAGCAATCGCAATTGACGGAGAAGCGGTTCAAGCAACAACAATGATAGTTACACCGGCTGCTGCGGAACAATTTTTCAATGTAAGTTCTAATATTTTTATTGATGTTCCTCGTGGATGCTGTGTAACTATTAGTGTAAAGAACATTTCAACTGAAGCAGTTGATGTGTAGAATGCGAACCTTATTGTAACTCGTGAAGCATAAGGAGGTAGCATTATGGACCACAATAGACTAAAAAATATGAAAGAAACTCTTATGTTAGCTGTTGAAATGCAGTTATGTGATTTAGGTGCTGTAGATACAAAAGAATTAGGTGAGGCCATCGATATGATAAAAGATTTAGAAGAGGCCATCTATTATTGCACCGTCACAGAAGCTATGCAAGGAAACAATGCTGAAATGGAGTTTGAAATGAAAAAAGGCGGTCATCACCAAGAGAAAAATGGTGACAACCGCATGTATACTGATGGTAAATATATGTATGCCGACAATGGGCGTAGACGTCGCTCTGATGGAACATTTTATGCCGATAGTGGAATGAACTATATGGATTATGGCAATGACCGAATGTATTCAGATGGCGGTCAAAGCTATAACTAGGGAGGTCAAAATTACACTGACGGCAATATGATGTATAGAGACGAGCGAGAAGGTCGTAGTTACAATAGTCGCAGAATGTATATGGAAGCCAAAGACATGAAAAAGGATAAGGCTACTCAATTACGTGAATTGGAGAAGTATATGCAAGAGCTATCCTAGGATGTCACAGAAATGATTGCGGATGCTTCTGCTGAAGAAAAGCAGTATCTAGAAAAGAAAATAACCGCATTGGCTTCTAAAATAGGTCAAATGAAATGATTATCAATGGTGTGCGCTGGCGGGTCAGATTAGTCTCGCCGGCGCATCCTTTGCTACTTACTCCTTGGAAAACTCATGCTCTTGGAGTTTGTGATAAAGTCACATAGACTATATGTATAGACAAGACTCTTACCCCTCAACTTCTAAAAGAAGTCTTATGTCATGAATTAGTTCATGCTTTTATGTATAGTTATATGATAGATTTATCATATGAAGAAGAAGAAATGGTAGCAGAATTGATGTCAGAATATGGAGATGATATTATCCATAAAACAAATGCTATTTATAATGGTATAAAAATGAAATAAAGGGTCGATTATGTACTTT
>JAZUOB010000064.1:0-4569 GCA_045604425.1 Clostridia bacterium | reverse complement strand
TTTCAAAACCCTATGATATAATAGTACAGAATGTAAAATATAATAGGTATGTTGTGCGGCATTTGGTACAACATGCATAGTAAATAAATATTTGTTTTGTCATTTAAGAGGAGTGATCAAATTGGCAAATGAAGTAAATATTATCGAATTATTAAATGTTATGATCAGGAGATGGTGGCTGATTGCTTTGCTTACATTTGTGTGCGGCGGCAGTACCTACGTGTACACGGACTTGTTTGTAGAGCCTTTGTACAAGACTGACGGCTCTATATACGTCAACTGTGAAACTGAAGCAAACAGAGTTGATGTTGCCAGCAGCGGTCGTATGGAATCCAATGCAAGACTTGCTACTACATATATAGAAATCCTTAAGGCCAGAACCTTTATGACAGAGGTTGCAAGAGACCTTAATAACAAATATTCATACGGTGAGATACAAAGTATGGTTACTATTGAATCAGTCAATGATACAGAGCTTTTGCAGATAACCGCAGAAGGCACAGACCCGGAGGATGTCAGTGATATAGTAAACAGTATCCTTCAACGTTCTGGTGAGCAGCTTGTGACCATAGTTAAAGCAGGTTCTGTAGAAGTGGTTGACGAGCCGTACATTCCGGTTGTACCATTCTCCCCAAACAAATCAAGAAATGCGATTTTGGGAGCTATTGCAGGTGCTGTTATAGCTGTATCAATAATATTCTTTATGAATTTGTTTGATACACATATCAAGACTGCTGATGAAATGAGAAGAAAGTATGATGAGCCTATTCTTGGTGAGATTCCATCATTTGTTTTGGAATAAAAAGAGGAGTTAATTAGAAAATGGCAGATAATAAGTTTTTTGAATATATAGGAAAATTAAACGAAAAAAAGCACAAGATGAAAAGCACTGCGCAGATGGATATAAATGAGCTGTCAAGATCTCATATTATTAATGACAAGACATCTTTCTCTATTACTGAAGCATACAAAAGTGCAAGAACAAACATTGTATTTGCTTTGGCAGGAATGGAAGGCTGCAAAAAGGTTATTTTTACATCTGCAGAACCTGGTGAGGGTAAGACTACAACAGTTCTTAATTTGTGTATTACATTTGCACAGATGGATGCAAAAGTTTTGCTTGTGGACTGTGACCTTAGAAAACCCAGAGTACACAGATATCTGGGCATAGAGAAGACAACAGGCCTTTCTGACGTGCTTGCAGGCTTGATAGACCTTGATGATGCTATCAAGCATAGTGATGAGCACAATCTTGACTGCATTACAGCAGGACAGATACCGCCTAATCCCATTGAGCTTTTGTCATCAGAGGCTATGGACCAGCTTTTAGACAAGTTGTCCGAAAGATATGATTATGTGTTTATTGATTCACCGCCTGTTACAGTTGTTACTGATGCCGCATCTATGGCAAAAAAGGTGGACGGATATATTATCCTTGTAAGACATAACTACTCTATACATGAGCTTTTGGAAAAGACACGTCAGAGCCTCAATTTTGCTGAAGCAAAAATTCTTGGCTATGTTATCAATGATATCAAGGCTATGCCCGGTATCGGCTATTCAAGATACGGAGTATATGGCACTAGATACAAATACCGCTACCGTTATCGCTATCGCTACGGATATCGTTATGGAAGCAAATATGGATATAACTATAATTATGGTTATGGTTATGGTTATCAGTATGCCGACAGACGTGATAATCAGTATTCTGATGATTATGTATACGGAGATGAAGTAGACGAAGAATTAGAGACTTCTTCTAGACATTAAGGGGAATCTCCCTTATGCTAAAGAAACGCATGGAATACTTACACCGGAGTTGTTAAAGGTTTGATGAAATCATTATTCCCGGTGGAGATTACCAAGGTTTGTACGTGGTAGAAAAGCATGACTTTGCCGACAATAGCATTATATTTTTCAGGAGATGTAATATGGATTCATTAGTACGAGTGATTGTACACACCTTCAGTGGTAAAATTCCCGCACAATTGATTGTTTTTGTGGTTTCCATGATACCTATTTTGGAGCTTAGAGGAAGTATTTTAGCTGCCGGGTTTATGGACGTATCCTTTTTGGAGACTTTTACTGTGGCGGTGATAGGCAATTTGCTTCCAATTCCGTTTATACTGGTATTTATCAGAAAAATTCTTGATTGGATGAAAACCCGCAAAAAGCTTGGAAGGGTTGCCACAAAAGTGGAAGAAAAAGCCTTGTCTAAAAGGGCACAGATAGACAAATATGGAGCATTTGGTTTGTTCTTGTTCGTGGCGATTCCACTTCCGGGTACCGGTGCATGGACGGGAGCGCTTCTTTCGGTACTTCTTGGAATGAAGCCCACAAAATCTTTTGTATGTATAGCATTTGGTGTAATACTGGCAGGACTTATTATGAGTCTTTTGTCTTTTGGAATTATAAAAAATATATTTTAAATTGGACCTCACAAAACTGGGTTTTGTGAGGTCTTTTTGTTATAACAAAACATATAAATAAAATATGGGAGGTGGTATAATGATTTTTGTGCTTAAAAAAACAAAAGCATTTGCTGTGTTGGTTTTTGTTTTTTTGTTATGTTCTGTGGTTTTGCCCCATGGAGTGAGAAATGTATTTCAAAGCGGCAAAAGACAGATACCGATTTATAATGTGCAGAGGGAGGATGACGGTATATCCCTTACTTTCAACTGTGCGTGGGGTGATGAGGATATAGATGAAATAATCACGACTCTGGCAAAATATAAAGTCAAAGCCACGTTCTTTTTGGTGGGAGAGTGGGCAGAGAAATATCCCCAGTCAGCAAAAGCACTTAGCGATGCAGGTCATGAACTGGGAGGACATTCCTATGACCATAAGGATTATACAAAGCTTTCAGAAAAAGAACTGAAAGAGGATATATCAAAAACAATAGATGCAATAAGCAAAAGCACCGGAGTAGAAATAAAACTTTTCAGAGTGCCGTCAGGAGCTTATGATGATAAGTCTGTAAAAGCTATAGAAAGCTTTGGATTGATACCTGTACAGTGGTCGGTTGACTCTATTGATTATGGTGATGCTGACTGTGAGGGAATATTCCGGAGAGTGACGGACAAAGCAGGCTCCGGAGATATAATACTTATGCATACAGGAACAGCCAATACAAAGGTGGCTTTGCCTCGTATCCTGGATAGTCTGGGTGGAAAATACACTTTTTCTACTGTGTCACAGCTGCTTCCAAAAGAGGAATTTTATGTGGATAATGCTGGAAAAGTTATAAAAAAATAACAATAAATAGTGCATAATAACTAACGAAATTATTACTTTTTGAAATAATGGTCATTTATCTTTAAAACCCTGAATATAGTATAATGTTTTGTGTACATATCTATATATTGTGGTATTTAGAGCAAATAATTACGGAATTATTACAAAAAATCGCAGTTTTCGAAACAAAAACGTAATTATTTTGTAATAAACCGTTGACTTGACCGGTTATATGGTGTATAATACTATATGTCAACCATATTGGGTGATTTTTAATTTGCTCGAAAACAGTTGACTTCAGAAAGGAAGTATATTATGCGAAAGAATACAAAAAGATCAAGACATATTATAAATGTCGTTGCAGGACTTATACTTGTTTGTCTTGTTTGTACCGGAGCAGTATATGATGTGGCAGGCATTGATGTCACTATCACAGAAATTGATGAAATCAATAATATAGAAAATACTATAAATATCAAAACAAGACCGGACAGTGTAGAGGAAATTGTAAGTGATAATAATATTGAACTGGGTTTGTATGACACTTTAAATTATGACAAAGACTATATAGTAGAAAACGGCGATGAAATTATTATCAAAAGAGGTGCAGGAATAACAATCCATGCAGACGGCTCTATTATGGCTACTTCTACAACTTCAAATACTGTTGAAGAAGCTCTTATGGAAAACGGAATATTCTTAGGTGAGCAGGATTATACAGTGCCGGCGCAGACAGAAAAGATTTTTGAAAATATTTCTATCAAGGTTGTAAGAACTATAGTCAGCACAGTCACAAGAGAGGAGACAGTTCCTTTTGAGGTGATATACAAAGATGATGCGTCTTTAGAAAAAGGCAAGACCAAGGTTTTGGATCAAGGTGTAGAGGGCAAAATCAAGATTGTAGAAAACATTACTCTTGAGGACGGAGTAGAAATAAAAAAAGAAGAAGTCTCAAGAGAGACTTTGGTAGAGAAAAAAGATAAAATAGTTTTAAGAGGTACAGCCTCTACAGCTAAATCTGTTGTGCCTGCAGCTAAGACTTCAGCACCCGAAGGATTTTCATACAAAAAGAAGATGACAATGACAGCCACAGCATATTCAGCCTTTAATAAAAGCGGAGGCTATGGCAAGACCGCATCAGGTATGGTGGCAAGATACGGCGTTGTGGCAGTAGACCCGAAAGTAATACCCCTTGGAACAAAACTCTATGTAGAGGGCTACGGATATTGTGTAGCAGGTGATACAGGCGGAGTTATAAAGGGTAATAAAATTGACTTGTGCTTTGAAAAGCCAAATAAGGAGCTTATGGCGTTTGGCAGAAAGACAGTGGAT
>JAZUOB010000063.1:0-1967 GCA_045604425.1 Clostridia bacterium | reverse complement strand
AATAAAACCTCCTATTATTTTATAACTTTTATACCATAAGATTTAATTATATTTTCAGCTTCTTCCATTTCTTCGTCTGTCGGCACTCTTTTGGGAAGAGTATTTTCCATTGACAAGGACTCATATTTTGAGCCTGCATAATTATGATACGGAAGCACCCTTACGCCGATAACATTTTTAAGTCCACTGATAAATTCGGCTATTTTATTTATTTGATTATCATTGAAGTCCGGCACAAACGGAATTCTAATTTCAATTTTACTTCCGCAATCATCCAAGTATTTCAAGTTATCTAGTATCAATTTGTTCGAAACACCGGTACACTTTATATGCACATCTTCGTCAATGGCTTTAAGGTCATACAAAAATACATCTGTATACGGTATAACCATATCATAAGTTTCTTTCTTGACACAACCGCAGGTATCTATTGCAGTGTTTATACCATTAGCTTTTAAACCTTTCAAAAGTTCCAGACAGAACTCTACTTGCATAAGACATTCGCCGCCCGAAAGGGTAACACCGCCTCCGGATGTTTCATAAAAATCCTTATCTTCAAGGACCTTATCAAGAACATCCTCACTGGTCATTTGGCTGCCATAAAGTATTATTGCTCCCACAGGACATGATTCCACGCATTTTCCGCAGTTTGTGCAACGTTGTCTGTCTATTATATGATTATCACCTATAATATGATTTTTACATACAGCCGCACATCTGCCGCACAAGGCACACTTATTTGACAGAAGTGCCATTTGTGGATTAAGCGAAATTCCTTCAGGATTATGACACCAGACACACTTTAAAGGACACCCCTTCAAAAATACAGTTGTACGTATTCCATCACCATCATGAACTGCAAACCTCTTTATTTCAAAAACATTTCCAGTCATAAATTTTCACTCCGCTTTATATTTGATATAAGTATTGCTGCAAGAATAATAACAAAAGCAATAATATAAGAAAGCCTGAATATTTCTTCTCCCAGAATAATTCCTGAGAATATTACCGCAAACAGCGGCTCAGTAAACTTGATTACAGAAAGCTTTGATACATTGTTATACTTGATGAGAATATTCCACAAAGAATATGCTGCAATTGATGCTGCGCAAATATATGTAAAGGTCAAAACAGAGCCGGTATCTATATGAGTGAGCTTGCCTCCAAGAACCAATCCCACAACAAGAAGGAATATGCCACCTGCCAGCTGTGAGTATGCCACTATTTGCACAGGACTAATGGTCTTAGTGGCACTCTTGGTACAAATTATACTTATACAAGAACAAAGAGATGCCAAAAGCAAAAGAACATCACTCAATCCAAATGTAAAACCTGAGCCGTCAAGATTCGTTACAATTATTCCGATAAAACCAAGAATTCCTGCAATAAGTTTTGGGATTGAGAAGTGGTCATCCTTATCAAACAAAAAGGCAAAACAGCTAAGAAACAAAAATCCAACTTGCTTTATTATTGCACTCTTTGAGCCTTCACCAATCGATAATGCAATATATGTAAAACTGTAATGCAGAACTATGGATGTGAGAGTTATCCAGAATATTGGCATAATACTTTTCTTGTTGGGAACATCAAACTTTTTGTTTTTTATACTTGCAATACCTATAAGCACAATTCCGCTTATTGCAAATCTAATTCCTGCAAAAAGTATAATAGACGGAATATCACTTCCGGAAATCGCAAATGCATTATATCCAAGCTTTACACAAGGAAATAAAGACCCCCAAAGTGCACATACAAAAACTGCTATAAGTACACTTGTTATTTTGTTAGAAAAAAATCTTTTTGTGTTATCCATTGTTATTCTTCCTTTCAACAAACGTTGCAACCTCTATGTTTGCAATTTTATTATACTCCAACATATTCCCGGTATCAATCGTAAAATACGCTACAAAATATGCAATTATGGCAACAAGCAGCACTAGATTTCACTTCAAAAAAAATACCACAAC
>JAZUOB010000062.1:0-3121 GCA_045604425.1 Clostridia bacterium | reverse complement strand
TGCAGTACCTTTAACTTCAGGAAGTCTTGCATAGAATATCTGACGCATACCGATAAGAGTTACTTCCTCTGCAACTTCTGCTGTATCTGCAACACCTTCCACTACTACAAGAAGTTCGTGAGATTTTGTTTCTTTAACAGGTTCAAGTTCGCCCATTACGCCGTTTTTACCAAAGATTCTGTAGCTCAGCTCATATTTCTGACCTGCAAATCTTTCTTCAACCTGGCTCTTTGCCCAGTCGATAACTTCGTCAATATGTTTGATTGTGTAAGGGTCACGGATACCAGCCATACCGAGATATCTTTCACCAACTTTACCGGAACCTTCAAGTTTAACTTTTACTCTGCCTTCGATAGGAACAAATTTTGCACCTGTGATACGGCATGTTTTTTCGTCATACTGTTCGTAAACACATTCGCTCATATCCATCATGCCGCCTGCTACATATTCGTAGTAAGGGTTTGTTCTTTCGTACATTGCATGGCCTGCAACAGAAGCTGGTGTTGCTCTCTGATATGGGCTCATAGCTGTTACTTTAACGTCATCTTTTGTTACTGTACCGATGATTGTTTCTTTTGCACCGTAAGGTTCACAGCAGAAGGAAGAACATTCCAGAACTTTACCGCAGTAGTATGCTACGTTTTCCGGGAAGCCTTCGTGGATACATGCAGAAGCAAATACTGCTACGTCAGAGGAACGACCGCCGATGATAACATCTGCGCCCATTTCAAGAGCTTTGATAAATGGATGAACACCTGCAACAGCAACGATTCTGTCTGTTTCGTCAAGTTCTTCTATTGTAAGATTTGTTCTGCCGTCAAGACCTTCGATAACTTCACCGTTATTCATTTTGTTGCGGATGTATTCTTTGTCAACTTCAGAGTAGAAATATGCAAGTTTAAAGTTTTTCATTTTGTGTTTTTTTGCAATTTCTTTGATGAAACCAACGTACATATCAACTTTTTCGTTGGAACCTGTATCACCTGAAGAACCGATAATCATTGGAACACCCTGTTCTCTGGATGCTAAAAGCATAAGTTCAAGGTCATGTTTCTGATGGTTAGGGTGAGATGCACATTTGTTTGTACCGAGAGGCACAGGACCGATATCGTCGGAACCTGAGTCACAACAATAATAGTCAGGCAGTGTTTTTGCACCGATCCAGAAACTTTCTTCTTTTGTTGGAGCGAATCCCAAATGGCCGTTTGAGCAATGGATTCTGAGAATATCTTTTGACATAATTATTTCCTCCTTTGTCAAAATATATCATATTCGTATGTCTTGTTATTTGTTGTTATAACAAGTTATGTCATTATAATAATACCGTCCAATAAAAAAATCAACAGCTTTATTTACAATTTGTTAATCTTTTATATTTATCACTAAATGAAAATAAATATTTTGTTCAAAAAAGCAACAAATAGTAATACAACTACATACACTTGTAATACCTCTATTTTTGACATTATTTTTGCATAAAATAACTCCCGATTTCCTTTCGTGTTTCTACTGAACTAAATTCATAACCTCGTGTATAAGAATACGAAAATTTGTATGGGAGGATTTTGAAAACGTCCACTGGGGGCGTGCAACTACTAACAACATATAAATCCGACTATAAGAAAAGGCTCCACCTTAATCCGGTGGAGCCTTTTTATAAATCTATGTTGAAGTTCATTTTCATATAGCTTCTTATAGGCTGTAAATGATTGCCCCCATAAATGAAGAAGTTATGATCAGCAGTATTGGAGATAGCTTCTTATTCATAAAATGCTTATAGCCATTCATTGTAACAACTAAAAGCACCGTAATAATAACCGCTTGCGTGTCTACACTTATGACAGATGTTTTCTCGAAACAATTATTGAAAACCATATAAATACCGGTTGCAAGAACAATACCGATAACACAGGGTTTCAGACCACGCAGAACCGCTTGCACGTATTTATTCTTCAATGCTGTTTTAAGTAATGCCGTCACCAATAAGATAATCAAGAATGACGGCAAAACTACCGCCAAAGTTGTAATAACAGCACCTAAGAGCCCTGCTTGGCTACTACCAATATAAGTGGCAAGGTTTACCATGATTGGGCCGGGTGTACTTTCACTTACTGCAATCATATAAGTCAGCATTTCATCACTCAGCCAGCCATAGGACATTACCACATCACGAATCAAAGGAATAGCTCCATAGGCCCCACCAAACGCAAAGCATCCAACCTTCAAAAATCCTAGAAACAAATCAAGATAAATCATTTCCTAGCACCACCTTTCTGCTCGGGTGCTCCATTCAGAACAAAGATTGTCAGACTCACAATCGCTGCAATCAACATCAGACTGATAGATGAAAAATTCCATGCAAAGATATTGATACAAAGCATCACGATACAGGAGCAAACCATAATCGTTCTCGGCAACTTCTTTTTGTGCATCTTCTTTATCATGGTAACAGCCGCATCCAGAATCAAGATGCCTACTGCAATTTTAATGCCTTTGAACGCATTTGCAATAATGGTCAGCTCAAGGAAGTTATCCAAAAATATAGAAATCAAATAGATCACAACGAAGGACGGAAGAACTATACCAAAGGTCGCTACAAGTGCGCCAATAAATCCAGATTTCTTATATCCGGTGTAGGTCGCACAGTTAATAGCAATGGGGCCGGGGGTTGACTCCGCAATAACGGTCACATTCATCATCTCATCATGGGTAATCCACTGCTTTCTTTCCACGCAGTTGCTTTCAATCATAGAAATCATGGCATAGCCGTCGCCAAAAGTGAATAATCCGATTTTAGCAAAGGTTAGAAACAAATCAAGCAAGATATTCATTCTTGTTCACCCCCATTCCGATACTCACATTGGCAGACTGTCATATCACGGTTAACAGTAAGGGATGCGGTTCGCATCAATTCAAACTGTTCGGTAAGGTAATCCACAGCATCCTGCAAAGGCAGATAATGTGTGTGATAACCATATTTTTCGCCATATACCAAGCCAGCATCTTTCATCACTTTCATGTGCTGTGAAATTGCAGATTCTGAGATACCAAACTTTTTAGAAAGAGAACGAATGCAATGTTTTCTTTCTAAAAGAGCTTGATATATTTTCAAACGCATTGG
>JAZUOB010000061.1:0-6582 GCA_045604425.1 Clostridia bacterium | reverse complement strand
TTTCCAAGGTATGATAGGTAATATAGTGCTTTGTATAATATGTGCTGTATCGGGAATAATAGTGTATTTTGTGTCAGCATATGTTATGGGTACAGATTTGCTGATAAATCTTATAAAGAAGGGCGGAGACAAATGAACAGTTTGATTATATCTTTTGTGTATAATATTATTTGTCGCGTTTGTGCCGTGATAAGAGATAGCGGCTTTTGGCGGTTGATAGATAAGATATACAAAACCACCACAAAAGCTTTTCAAAATAGTTTTTTCGTAAAAGCTGTAAAAGGGAAAAAAGAAAACGCATTTGATTTTTCAGGATTTATGAGCAAGGCAATAAGTATTCCCTTTACCTTTGTTTCGTTCTTTTTAAAGCTTTTAAATCCTTTGGTCAAAAAGCATGTTGACTTTGGGTATATACCAAATTATATGAAATCATATGTTAATGGTTTTTTGGCACTGGATATAAGGTTTTTAGCTCTCCTTATGTTTTCAGGCGGGATTTCAAGCTTTTGTTTTTCACAAATGAAAGTTATTTGTTTGTTAGCTGCTTTCATAGGTTTTGTTTTATGGTTTTTACCTTATAATCTGTCTGATTATCTTGATGATAGCTTTATCATAAAATTTTTTAAATCAAGCTTCGGTTTTGACACTACATTTAAGGTATACAATCTGCAACCCAAAACAGACATGTACGTATCAGCCGTTATAGTTGGTTTGCTTTCAGGCTTGGGAGCATTTGTACATCCACTTTTGCCGGTGGCGATGCCTTTAGCTGTTTTCGGTCTGGGATTGGTTTTGAAATATTCAATATGCGGAATATATCTTGCAGTGTTTTTTGCACCATTGCTGCCCACAATGGCAGTAGTGGGAATATGTGTACTTACAATGTTTTCCACACTTTGTCATAAAGCGTACAGTGGAGATTATGAGTTCAAAACCGGAAAGTGCGGCAAGTTTTTGATATTGTTTTTGATAATAGGTATAATATCCACAGTATTTTCGCATGGGGTTATTTCAAGCGTAGGTGTACTTGGAATGTACCTGATATTTATCGGTTTTTATTTTGTAATAGTTGACAGAGTTGACTCACTTGATACATTATATGGCTTGTTCAAGGTGTTTTCTATAAGTGCATTTGCAGTTTCTGTTTATGGAGTTTTGCAGTATGTGTTTAAATGGGATATCCAAAATGCATGGATAGATGAAACCATGTTTGAAGAAGCTACTATGCGTGTATACTCCACATTGGCAAACCCAAATGTTTTGGGTGAATATCTTGTACTTGCTTTGCCGATTATTGCTTTTGTGCTTGTAAGCTGTGCAAAAACAATTTGGCAAAAAATAGTATATTCGGGAGTGTTTTTGGCAGCATTACTTTGTCTTGTTTTTACACAATCCCGTGGCTGCTGGATAGGATTTTTTGTTTCAGCAATTATATTTGTTTCTTATTATAAGAGCTCTCTTTGGAAAACACTTCCGTTTTTTATCCTGGCACTTCCCTTTGTTTTGCCGGATACAATAATAAACAGACTTCTTAGTGTTGGTAATATGTCCGACAGCTCCACATCATACAGAGTGTTTATATGGTTTGGAACCTTTAAAATGCTAAAAGACTTCTGGCTGGGCGGAATAGGTCTTGGCGAGGGTGCATTCAGGTGTGTGTATCCCTATTATTCATACAACGGTATAGTAGCACCCCATTCTCATAATTTGTATTTGCAGCTTGTAGTAGAGTCCGGGATAATCAATCTTTTGGTATTTGTTATAGCGATGTTTATTTTTATCAAGACCATGATAAATACACAAAGATTAAAAGACCACAGAGGAGTTGCTGCAACAGCACTTTTCAGCGGAGTTGCAGGTTTTCTCGTGCAGAGTATGTTTGATTATACTTTTTATAATTATAGAGTAATGGGAATATTCTTCATGGTGCTGGCACTGGGTACAGCACTCTATTCTATAAGAAAAACAGCTGAAAGGAACGAACGGTTATGACAAAGAAAATAATAGAAGTATCAAGCGATACAAATATAGGTGGCGCAGGCAAGGTATTGTTGAATCTTTTGTCAGAGTATGACAGAAGCAAATACGAAATAAAGGTCATACTTCCCAAAAACAGCCTGCTCAAAGCCCATATAGAAGTTCTGGGTGTAGAGATTATAGAGATTGACGGTATGGCTGACAAGTCCCTTGATTTTAAGTGTATAGGTGAGCTTGTCCGCATCATAAAAAGGGAAAAAGCAGACCTTGTACATGCTCATGCGTCCATGTCAGCGCGTATAGCTGCGAAGCTTGCGGGAGTAAAGGTTATTTATACTCGCCATAGTGTATTTCCGCCGCCGACTACAATATCAAAAGGCATGGGCAAAAAAATCAATGGCTTTGTAAATAATATTCTGGCAGACGGTATTATAGCGGTTGCAGAGGCTGCAAAAGAAAATCTTACAGATACAGGCGTAGATGAAACAAAGATTACTGTGATTTTAAACGGAGTCAAGGGTCTGAACCGTGCATCAAATGACGAGCAGCTAAAAATAAGAGAAAGATTTGGCATTAGTCCTGATCACAAGGTTATATCAATAGTAGCACGTCTTGAAGACATAAAAGGTCATGATTATTTCATAGCCGCAGCTGACAAGCTTCTTTCAGAGGGAATAAAAGCAAAATTTGTTATAGCCGGAACAGGTGCATATGAAGAGCATCTGCATGAGCTGGTAAAAGAGCTTGGAAGAGAAGAAGACATTATTTTCACAGGTTTTATAAAAGATGTTGATGCTTTGATGAATATTACTTATATCCAATGTAATGCATCATACGGAACAGAGGCAACAAGCCTGGCGCTTTTGGAGGGCATGAGCCTTGGCATACCGGCGGTTGTGTCAGATTTCGGAGGCAATCCCGGAGTCATATCCGACGGAAACAATGGCTTTCTGGTTAGAAAGAAAGATGCTGATGCTCTGGCAGAGGGTATAAAGAAGCTTATGACCGATGAAAACTTGTATCAGCAAATGAGCACCAAAGCAAAAGAAATATTCAACATGAAATTTACAGCAGTGGCAATGACCCGCCAGACAGAACAATACTATAACAGTATTATAAACAAAACGGAATAAGGGGAGAAAATAATGAAAAAGAAGATTACTTTTATTGATTTGATTATAGTAGCAGTAATAATTATTGCAGCTGTTGTAGGAGTAAAGTTTATTGGCAAAAACGGTCAGAGCACAGGTGAGACTGTGAAATATCAGGTGCTTGTCACTGATATATATCCTGCAGTCGCAGAGAAAATGACAGCATCGGACAATGTCTTGCTTGATACCAAAGAAGACAAGTATGGCAAAGTCATAAAGGTTGAGATCAAGCCTGCAGAGACTACAAACCTTGATTTGAACAATGAAAAATACGTAGTCAATTCTGTTTCGGAAAAAAATGATGCGTATATAACAGTGGAGGCAAATGCAGAAAAAAGTGAATCAGGCTGGAAGCTTGGAAGTCAGGATATCAAAGTAGGAAGCCCCCAGAGTCTGTCTTGCGCTGAGTATGCAGCAAATGGTTATATTATTGATATATTTGAATAATTAGGGGGGTAGACAAAATGAAAAAATCAAAAATATTAAAGAAGATAAATATAATAGATATCATTATAGTATTGGTTTTGGCTTTGGCATTTTTTGGTACTATCAATAGAATTTCCACCTCATCATCAAATAATATAACAGGTGCAAAGGATTTTCAGGTAGTATTTAGAGTAGATAATGTTCGTGATTATACTGTAAAGGCATTAGAGAAAAAAGGAGGTATTTATTCTAAAGAAACAGATGCTTTCTTGGGAGAAATAACAGATATAAAATCCGAGCCTATGATGTCGGATATTACAAGTTTGGACGGAGAGAGAAAGTTTATAGAAAATCCAACCAGAAATACAGTCTATGTTACTGTGAAAGCATCTGGGAATAATGTAAACGGAGCATATTATCTCCCGGATAAGACAGAGGTTATAGTTGGAAGAAACCTTGATCTAATCACAAAATATGCATCTACTTCAGGAATAGTTATGTCAATTAAATAAACTAAAAAGAAAAACTCAATTTGAGTTTTTCTTTTTAGTTTATTAGAGAATATTTAATTTTTATCCTTTCAAACTTCTCAATCATAGGCTGTGAGATAAACCAGAGAAAGAATACAGTAGATGCTGCATGAATAATATCGAATGGTATTCCCGCGATATATGCAGATATAATCATATCTTTTGTAATGTTGTTTTGCCACATTATCACAGATGCCGGATTCATAATACCTCCGTATATAACAAGTGTTGCAAAAAAACCATATATACAAAGGGATGCTTTTGTTTTTCTCAAAAATCCTTTCCTGAAAAGAATACCTGCAAAAAAACCGATAATTCCAAAGGCAAACATTTGCCAAGGGGTCCAGGGGCCATGACCAAAGAAGAAATTAGATACAAATCCTGTGGTAGCTCCTACAAAAAAACCTGTCTCACCACCAAAGCATACGCCTGCAATAATCACCATTGCTACAACAGGCTTGAAGTGTGGAAGCATAAAGAATGCTGCTCTTGATGCTACCGCCAGAGCACAAATCACGCTGATGATAACAAGTTCTCTGGCTTTTGGCTTTCTGTTTTCAAAAACCATACCAAAAGGCAGCATAGTTTCAAGTATTATTAGTAAGCTTACAAAATAATACTTCCTGTCGCCCAAAAAGAATACGCCTATATAAATTGTAAGTGGTATCAAAAGAAGTACCAAAAAAGCTGCAACCAAAGTGCGTTTTGAAAGCTTTCCTAAATCCTTTGAGGATGCCGGTGTGTGTATGCCTATCTCTTTTTGAGGGAAGAAGAAAGCAAAGCTTATAAATAATTCTATTACAAGTATTATTTGATAAACACCAATATCCAACAGCTTTTTCACATTAAAGCCTACATCTTTGTATATACCAAGGCTTGTCAGTATAAAGACAAGAGCAAAAATACTACCGCCTATTATTCTGGGAAGAGTCAATTTTGAAGCTTTGACATCTTCTTTTTTTTGTGTTTTTGGTTTTGTTAAATCAGTTATATCAGGAAGGTTTATTTCTTTTTTATGAGTTTTTCCGCCAAGCGCAAGAATAATATCATCTGCAAGTACCGCATCGGGAATTGTTGTTCTTGCCATTCTGTTTGCACTTGTTGTATAAAAATTCTTCCCGCCAAAAAATTCTCTTGGTGTACCCTTTGATGTTATATTCCCGTCAAAAACAAGAGCGCATGTATCTGCGAATTCTGCTGCAAATTCAATGTCGTGAGATACCATTATAATCGTTACGTCTTGAGCTTTCAGCTTTTGTATAATACTTGCAAGAGTTTGTTTGAAGTGGGCATCAAGGCCTTTTGTAGGCTCATCAAGCAAAAGTATTTCAGGCGACAATAAAAGTACCTTACATAGTGCAGCTCTTTGCTGTTCACCACCTGATAGGTCATAAGGATGACTTTGGAGTAAGTCTTCAATTCCGCAAAGCAAAGCCGTACTTCTGACCCGATTGTCTTTTTCTTCGTTGGATATCTCTTTTTCCGAAAGCATATCCAAAAGGTCCAGATAAACAGTCTTTTTGAAAAATAAGCTTTGAGGGTTTTGGGGAAGCACCCCGAGTACACCGCTGTATAGGTTTTTGATGTTTTGAATATTCTCTCCCTTTATAATGATTTCTCCTCTATATTGAGTCAAAATACCTGAAATCAGTGAGAGTATAGTTGTTTTGCCGGTGCCGTTGCCGCCCATTATAGCAAACAGCTCACCTTTTTTTATCTTTAGATTAAGTCCTTTTATAATATCCGAAGCTTGTTTTTCATACCTGAACCAAGTATCTTTTATCTCAATGATTGTTTCTTCATTTGTTGATTCGTCATTTTGTTTTGGTATCAGTTTTGAATTTGGAGTCTTTGTTTTTGTTATCTCTTCAAGCCATTGTCTGCCGCCTCGAACTGTAATCGGACAGCTGAGGTGGTTTTCAATAGCACCATGAACTTTCATTGGTGTGGGAAGAGCTGACAGCATATCATGATTTTGAGCTTTCAGTATATCCCCGATTTTTTTAGGTGTGTCATCTGCTATTATTTTGCCTTGGTCCATAACAATCACTCTGTCGGATATAGCAAAGGCTTCTTCAAGGCGGTGCTCTGACAGAATAATTGTTGTTCCAAGCTCACGATTTATTTTTTCAAGAGTTTTCAAAAACTCTCCTGAAGTGATAGGGTCGAATTGACTTGTAGGCTCGTCCAGAATAAGTACCGACGGCTGCATAACCATTACAGAAGCAAGGTTTAAAAGCTGTTTTTGACCTCCTGAAAGCTCTGTCACCTTTTTATGAAACCAGTTTTGAATTCCAAAAAAGGATGCCATTTCGGCTACTCTTGTTCTTATTTCAAAATTTGAATATCCAAGACTTTCAAGACCGAATGCAAGCTCGTGCCAGACCTTGTCCGTCACAATTTGATTATCAGGATTTTGCATGACAAATCCTATTTTAGAAGCTTGTGTTTTTGAGTCGGTTTTTGAAAGCTCCACAGAATCAAAATAAATTTTTCCC
>JAZUOB010000060.1:0-1823 GCA_045604425.1 Clostridia bacterium | reverse complement strand
GCAACGGGAATTGTAAGAAGAATTGATGATTTGGGTAGAGTGGTTATACCTAAAGAACTTAGAAGAACACTTAGAATACGCGAAGGGGATCCTCTTGAAATATATACAACTTCTGACGGCGAAGTTATCTTCAAAAAGTACTCACCTATTGGAGAACTTGGAGATTTTGCATCATGCTATGTGGATACTTTAGCAAATGTGACCGGCTATGGTGTTTGTATAACTGATAGAGATAATGTTATTGCGGTTAGTGGACTTAGCAGAAAAGAATTTTCTGAAAAACCAATAAGCAAGGATTTAGAGGAGCTAATGCATAATAAGACGGCTTATACTTGTCAGAGCGATAATAAAAAGGTAATTATTATTGATACAGCTTCGGAAATCTCAGCATCAGTTGTTTATCCAATAATATCTGATGGTGATACAATTGGTTCTGTGGTACTTGCCTCAAAAAATGGTAATGTACCCGGTGAGGTTGAGCTAAAAGTTGCTCAAAGCGCTGCTGTCTTTTTGGGAAAGCATATTGAGGGTTAAATGAGTGCCGCTGTGTTTTGCACGGCGGCTTTTTTGTGAAAGCATGCGAAAAATCTCATTTAAATAGAGGTTATGTAAAATTAAATTTCTTGACAACAAATTCTAAATGGTGTACAATATCATAATCAAATATCAATTGGAGGCTGTATTATGGACAGAATTTTAGATTTTACACCTGTTTTTGTGTTTTTGTGTGCGGTTGTTGCACTTGTCTTTTCTGCAATTCAGTTTTATAGTGTCAAAAGTAAGCCGGAGGGGACAGAAACTATGGCCAAAATCGCACTAAAGATTAGAAAAGGTGCAATGGCTTATTTGAAAAGACAATATAAAACAGTTGGAATGTTTTTTGCTGTAATGTTTATATTACTGTGTTTTTTGGCAGCATTTAGTTTTTTGACATGGTTTGTTCCGTTTGCGTTCTTGTCCGGAGGTTTCTTTTCAGGACTTTCCGGTTTTGTTGGGATGAAAATTGCTACATATGCAAATTCACGCACTGCCAATGGAGCAAGACAGAGTTTGAACAGCGGACTTAAGATTGCTTTTGCTTCTGGGTCGGTAATGGGACTAACTGTAGTTGGACTTGGTCTTTTGGATATAAGCATTTGGTTTATGATACTCAAAGCTTTCAACCTTGATATAAAAAGTATAATGAGCGCCATGCTCACTTTTGGTATGGGAGCAAGCTCTATGGCTTTGTTTGCCCGTGTTGGGGGTGGAATATTTACAAAAGCAGCTGACGTTGGAGCAGATCTTGTGGGCAAAGTGGAAGCAGGTATACCTGAGGATGATCCAAGAAATCCTGCTTGTATTGCTGATAATGTTGGAGATAATGTTGGTGACGTTGCCGGTATGGGAGCAGATTTGTACGAATCTTATGTAGGCTCGGTAATATCAGCAGGTGCTTTGGCAGCGGCTGCTGACCTTGGAGTTACGGGAGTGTTGATTCCTATGATTATTGCTGCAGTAGGAATTCTTGCTTCAATCATTGGAACATTCTTTGTGAGCACAAAAGAAGGGGCGACTCAAAAGATGTTGCTTGGGTCACTGAGACGTGGTACATATATAAGTTCTATTATTTCGGCTGTTGCTTCCTTTGTAGTGATTAATACTTTGATGCCTGACAATTTAGGTGTTTTTTGGGCGGTGCTTTCCGGTTTGATTGCTGGTGTACTAATTGGATTTTTTACTGAATATTATACTTCAGATTCATATAATCCGACAAAGAGACTGTCAAAATCTTCTGAAACAGGTACAGCTACAATAATAATTGATGGATTAGCACTTGGTAT
>JAZUOB010000059.1:0-3300 GCA_045604425.1 Clostridia bacterium | reverse complement strand
GCATTCTCTATTATCATAACAGAAGCATTAGGCACATTCACTCCAACCTCTATAACCGTAGTAGATACCAATATTTTTATTTTTCCCAAAAGAAAGTCATTTATCACAGCATCTTTTTCACGAGGTTTCATTTTGCCGTGCATAATACCCACAGAGATTTTGGGGTATGCTTCCTTAAGCCAAATCGCAAGATCCTCTGCATTTTTAAGATCGGATGCTTCTGTTTCTTTTATCAAAGGACACACAACATACGCTTGTCCGCCGCAAGCCACGATTTTTTGAACAAAATCATACACTCGTTTTCTCATTTTTTCATCAACTGCATATGTCTTTATAGATTTTCTTCCGGGAGGAAGCTCATCTATAGCTGATATTTCCAAATCACCATACAAAATAAGAGCAAGTGTTCTGGGAATAGGTGTAGCTGACATAATAAGCATATGAGGATTATGCCCCTTTGCCAACAGCTTTGCTCTTTGTTCTACACCAAATCTATGCTGCTCATCAGCAACAACAAGACCAAGTCTATTATACTCTACTTTCTCCTGAATAACAGCATGAGTCCCCACAACCACATCAGCAAGTCCCGAGCTTATACTGTCATAAACCATTCTTTTATCCTGTGTGCTAAGTCCTCCGGTAAGCAAAACCACATTTATGCCAAGTCCCTCAAACGTCTGTTTCAGGCTTTTATAATGCTGATTTGCAAGGATTTCGGTAGGTGCCATAATCACACTTTGAAAACCGTTTTTCCACGCCAGGTACATGGTCATAGCGGCTACAATAGTTTTTCCGGAGCCTACATCTCCTTGAATGAGTCTGTTCATTTGTTTCCCGGATTTTAAATCTTGTATTATTTCCTGCATAGTTCGTTTTTGCGCAGAAGTCAGGGAATACGGAATATTCTTTTTCAGGGCTTTGCCTCCTGATATGTCCTCAAAAACATATCCGGAATTTACTCTTTGCCGGCCTTTTTGTCCAAACAAAGCCAGCTGAACTGTCAAAAGCTCTTCAAAAACAAATCTTAGTCTTGCTTTTTGATAGTGTTCTATACTTTCAGGAAAATGAATATTTTTTATAGAATATTCAAGATTTTCCAGGTTATACTCTTGAAGTAAAGACTGAGGCATATATTCTCGAAGCTCATCTGCCACTTCCATAGCCGATGCCATTATGCTTTGAATATTTTTTTGTACAAGTCCGGTTGTCAGCGGATAAATCGGCACAATTTTACCGGTGTACTTGCTTTCGCCCGGTTTTTCGCACAGCGGATTTTCAATACGAAGTCTTTTGCCTTTAACTCCTACCTTACCATACATAATAAAGCGTGCCCCGGGTTTTATTGTGTTTTTTATATATCTATTGTTGTACCATACAGCATCCATGGTGCCTGTAGCATCAGTTATTGATGCCGACAGTATGGTCATATTATTTCTTATTCTTGTTTCGTGAACAGCAGAAGAAACGGTAATGCTGACGCATACCGTTTCTCCCACAATACAATCTTCTATATTTTTGGACACAGATCTATCCTCGTAGCCTCTGGGGAAAAAATATAACAAATCTCCAACAGTTTTTACACCGAGCCTTGCAAATGCTCGCGCTCTGGCACTGCCTACCCCTTTCAAAAACTGAATATCTCTGTCCATATCAAATCCTCTTATTATTCTACCGATATAATGTAGTAATACAGCGGCTGTCCGCCTTTTTTGAGAGACACTTCCAAGTCCTCAAACTTATCCTCAAGACGCTCCAGCATTTCATCAGCTGATTGCTTCTTGACAGACTTGCCTGAATACACAGTTACAAACTCACTGTCCTCATCTGTCATTCTCTCAATAAGCTTTTCTGCTACTGTTTCAGGGGATTTACCTATTGCAGTAATCTTCCCCTCAACAATTCCCAAAATGTCACCTTTTTTGATTTTATGACCTTCATAATCTGTATCTCGAACTGCAAAAGTTACCTGAGCAGACTTCACCTCGCGCATAGCTTTATTCAAAGCCTTCTCATTTGAGTCTCTGTCCTTTTTGGGATTGAATGACATCATGGCAGTTACACATTGAGGTATTGAAGTTGTAGGTATTACCACAACTTTTGTATCTGCAATTTCAGCCGCCTGAGAAGCTGCCATAATAATATTTTTATTATTCGGGAATACAAATACGGTCTTGGCATTTATTTTATTCACAGCCTTCAAAATATCGTCTGTGCTTGGGTTCATTGTCTGGCCGCCTTCGATTATCTTTGTAACACCCAAGTCAGTAAGAATCTGTGAAAGTCCTTTCCCCGCACTTATAGCCACAAAACCGTACTCAGACTTTGGACCTTCTGTTTGAGTCTTTTTGGGTTGTGCTTTTATGGAATTTTCCATGATTGTGTTGTGCTGGTATTTCATATTATCAATTTTGATATCGATAAGCTCACCCAGCGCCACTGCTGTTGTAAGCACAAAGCCGGGGTTATTTGTATGAATATGAACTTTTACAATCTCGTCATCATCAATAACAAGCATACTGTCACTATCCGGTGAAATTGTATCTCTGAACTTGTCTATATCACTGTCAGAGTCATATCTTTTGATTATAAATTCTGTACAGTATTTAAACTTGATTTCATCAGCACTGATGCTTTCTTGAGCTGCCACTTTCACCTTGCGTGCTACAGGCACGGATGTGGTAGCAACCACCTCTTCTGTGTTAAGGTACTCAAGTGCACCTTCCAACACATAAAGCCAACCTCTGCCTCCGGCATCTACCACACCGGCGGCTTTTAATGCCGGCAGAAGTTCAGGAGTCTTTTTGAGAGCTTCAGCTCCTTTTTCAGCGCAATGCTCCATTATACTCAATATATCATCTGAGCCTTTTGCTGCTTCTACAGCACCTTCAGCTGCCACACGTGCAACTGTCAGAATTGTACCCTCTGTTGGCTTCATTACTGCTTTGTATGCAGCTTGTGCCCCCTCAAAAAGAGCTTCTGCAAATTCATGTGCTGTACATTCGTCTTTGCCTTTCAACGATTTTGCAAAACCTCTGAAAATCTGCGACAAAATCACACCTGAGTTTCCCCTGGCTCCTCTGAGTGTGGCAAAAGACATAGTATCCGCCACTTTAGTAATTTCTTTTATTTCCTGTTTCATAAGCTCTTCTGCCATAGCCATAGCAGTCAAACTCATATTTGTTCCGGTATCTCCCTCAGGCACCGGAAAAACATTTAATTCATCAAGTTCGCTTTTGTGATTGTATAGATTATTTGCACCGGAAATCATCATTTTCGAAAGTGCAATACCATCAATTCTGT
>JAZUOB010000058.1:0-8878 GCA_045604425.1 Clostridia bacterium | reverse complement strand
CAAACGGTGGTGCTGTATCATTTAATGGAGATACAGTTTCTAATGTTTATGCATCTTCATTTTCCGGAAATATCACCGGTACAGAAGATACAAACGGCTATGGCGGAGCAGTGTATGTAAATACAAATGACAAAAAAACACTTATTCATAGCTGTACCTTTGACGGTAATAGTTCCAACTACTTTGGCGGAGTTGTGTACATAGGTCAGACCGGAAGTACCCTTAATATGTATAATACAACAGCCAAGAACAATCAGGCTCCCAAAGGCGCAGTTGTGTATGCTACAAAGACCGGTACAGTAGTCACCATAAACGGTATGACAGTATCAGGAAATACTGCCACAGAAGGCGGTCCGGTAGTATGGGGAAATACAGTATATTGTACACTGAATATAAACAAAAACAATTTCACTGACCTTGAACATACAGGTACACTTGATGATGCATATTGGCAAGAAGCTATTGCCAATAACATTACAGTTTATGATGTAGACTTCCAAGTGCCCGGTTATAGAGATTGGGGCGAAGAAGATACAGGCGAGAGCGAGGAAGCTTTGGTCACTGTTGGAATCACAAGTGCAAAACAGCTTGAGCAAGCAATAGGTCTTGGATATACAAATTTTAGAATTGACAAAGATTTTGAGATAGACAGAACAATTTATATTACACAAAATACTAATATTTTTACAGAAGAGACGCATACTCTTACAAGAGCAATAAACTTTGCAGGGGATATGTTTGTAGTAGGCGAAAACTCAAAGGGCAATATCCTTGAAGAGAAAGCGGCGCTTACTTTTGGCAAGACCGACTCGAATGCAAATAATATGCTCATAATAGACGGAAATGCTGCCAATATGACAGTAGATGTTGAGGGCACAGCAATATTTGTGTGCGGTGAGGGCGAAGCAAATATTTATCCCAATACAACTATCACCAACTGTAAAAAAACAAAGAACGCTAGAACTCTCGATGAAAAATATGGCCTTTCATACACAAATCGAATAGGCGGTGCGGCGCTGATTCTCGCATCAGGAAATGTAAATATTTATGGAGGTATTTTCTCAAATAATACTGTAAATGATGAGACAAGCACCGAAGAGGACGGACTTATCAGTACACAGGGTGGTGCTATATACAGCTTCAGCCCATTGAATATTTATGACGGTGAATTTTCAGGAAACTATGCTGCAAAAGGTGCTGCTTTGTACAACTACAGAGAAACACATATTTATAATGGTGAGTTTTCCAAAAACACAGCATCAGACCGTGGCGGTGCGGTGTATATGGCAAACAGCATACACTGTAAATTGGTTTTGGGAGAGGATTTGCAAGGGTCTTCATCCAAGGTGACTTTTGACGGCAATACTACTTCCGGACGTGGCGCGGCTGTATACGTTCAGGGAGTATTCAAAGCCAATAATACAGATTTTATAAATAATATTGCCGGTGGTGCAGGCGGAGCTATTGCAGCATTCGGACATAATGATATCAAAGATGAGAAAACAGTCACAATCACAAACTGTCTTTTTGACAAGAACGAAAGTGCAGGCGGTGGTGCAATAGCTCTTTATGAGCCTACAACTTCTTTGTTTAATAATGTGACATTTACAAACAATAAATCCTCTACCACAGGCGGAGCTTTTGTTGCAAATGCGTCTGATGTGAAGATGTATAACAGCACATTCCAAAAAAATGAAGCCCAGTCAAACGGCGGAGGCTTTATGGCAAGTGCAGCCAATGTGTATATGTCCGGAGTAACATTTAGAGAAAATACAGCAGGAGGCAACGGTGGAGGTTTGTATTCTACTGCTTCATCTGTTGAAATTGATACAGCGGAATTTACAGACAACAAAGCACAGGGCTATGGCGGTGCAATCAGTATGCATAGAGCCACAGCGTCCCAAATTCAATCAGATTTTGTACTTAATAAAATAACAGCAAGCGGCAACAGTGCTGTGAATCCGGGTGGATTTTTGTACAATAACCACTCTTTGCTGAAGATGTACAACAGCAACATTGTATCAAATCATTCAGACAGCCACGGCGGTGCTGTATGCTTGCAGGGTGTAGCTGAGTCAAATATATATAAAACAACATTTAAAAACAACAGTGCCGGAACAGAGGGAAGTTCAATAAATGGCGGTGCTATGTATGTATATACAACAGGGACAAATACTCTTACTCACAGCTGCACCTTTGACGGAAACAGTGCGGTGAACTTTGGAGGCGGCTTGTATGTTTCAAACGCTTGCAGCCTTGAGATGTACAATACTACAGCCCAGAAGAATACTGCTTTCAAAGGCGGATTTATGTATGAAACCACAAAAGGCACCAAGGTCACTATAAGCGGACTTACAGTATCAGGAAATACTGCCACAGACGGCGGCCCGATTATCTGGGGTAATACGACTAATGCAACCCTTGAAATAAATAAAAACAATTATGCAGACCTTGACCATAGTGGAGCCCTTGACAGCGCTTACTGGACCGGAGCAATCGTAAATAAGCTTACAGTAAGTGAAACATCTAAAGAAGTCCCAAGATATCAGGACTATAAAAATGAACTGTATGATGAATATACAGATGTTGTGGACGTAGCAACGGCGGTAGAACTTGAAAATGCTATAAACAAAGGCGCAAAGAACATTCGTATTATAGAAAGTTTTGAAATAGACAGAACATTCTATATTACAAATGAAACTGTTATCTTTACCACCGCATCAAAGACTTTGAAGCGAGCAAAAGACTTTGCAGGAGATATTTTTGTTGTAGGCGAGGATAAGGATGGCAACAGTGCTATCACCCTTGGCCAAGCAGCAAAGCTGGTTTTGGGTAATCAGTATTCTGAAAGTTCGGACTTCCTTATAATCGACGGAAACAGCGAAAACATGACAGTAGACGTTGTGGGCACAGTTTTGTTCCTTTCTGAAAGCGGACAAATAGACCTTCACAAAAACGTATCAATAATAAACAACCGCAAGGTAGGCAACGACAAGATACTAAACGAAAAGTATTTGATAAGCAATGCAAACCGTGCAGGTGGTGCTGCCATGATTATTTCAGACGGTACAGTAAACGTTTGGGGAGCTAAGTTCAAGAATAATGTATGTAACGATGAAAATGTAGCTGAGGGAGCAGATGAATCAGAACGTGATTCATCACTTGGCGGCGCTGTTTATAACAAAGGAACATTTAATATTTACAGCGGTGTATTTGAAGGCAACCAAGCTGCCCGTGGCGGTTTTATATACAACAACCGTGCTTTTAAAATTTATGGCGGACAGTTTATAGAAAATCATGCAACAACATATGGCGGAGCTGTATATCTTGCGGGCTCACAGTTCAGCCAGCTTTATGCAGGAAATTCTGAGAATGCAGGCGTAAGTGAGACGATATTGTTTAAGGATAATACCGCAGATGGAAATGGTGGAGCGCTGTATTGTGCAACAAGTGCTATTGCTGTTATGTATGGAGATATCACTTTTGATTCAAATAAATCTCTAAGCAACGGTGGGGCAATATGCAGCTACGGAATGATAAATGCCGATAATGCTGTTTTCAAAAACAACCAGGCCTACAGCATGGGCGGCGGCGTTTATATTGCAAACTCCAACGAAGAAATGGTAACTCGTATAGTAAGCCTTAAAAATTCTTTGTTTGAAAATAATACAGCCAAAAACGGTGGTGCTGTTGCGGTTTATTCAACAAATGCAGCACTGTCAGAAGGCGGCATAGCAGAAATCACAAACTGTGACTTCGTAAAAAATAAGGCTATAAATACAACAGACAAAGAAGTTACATCAAATGTGTTTGGTGGAGCTATATATACAACTCGTAAAGGCTCACTGAAGATTTCAGACACTGACTTTGAGGAAAATGAAGCTTTATTTGAGGGAGGAGCTGTTTACGCCGCTGGCGAAAGTACAACAGATATAAACAATTCCACATTCAAAAAGAATAAAACAGTTGATGCAAATGATGCAAAAGGCGGCGCTGTTTCAGTGCACAGTGCAACTGTTAATTTTGACGGCATAAGCTTTATACAAAACCAGACCAGCAAAAATGCAGGTGCGGTGTACGTTTCATACACTACAGCATCCCCGGTAAACTCTAAGATTATCATTAAAAATTCAAACTTCTCTGAAAACAATGCAGGAAACTGCGGTGGCGGAATTTATGCAACAAAGCATAAGGTAGAAACAGAAGAAGATGATATACTAAGCGTTTATAATACAACCTTCGACAAAAACAACGCTGTGTTTGGCGGCGGTGTGTGTCTTACATCTTCTGCTGATGCATACATGAAGGACGTGACATTTACAAATAATACTGCCACTTCAGAAACCGAAAAGACATATGGTGGAGCTTTAAGTCTTGCAGTTTCTGCTGAAGCTGAAATTGACACAGCAGAATTTACAGGCAACAGTTCTTCATATAGCGCAGGTGCAATTTCGCTGAATACATCAGCCCGTGCGACAATGAATAACATAACAGCCACGTCAAACAGTGCACCTGTAAGTGCAGGCTTCCTCTATGTAAATAATGCAAAAGTGGATATGTATGACAGCGAAATCACAAGTAATACAGCAAATGCCAATGGCGGCGGAATTGCAATGTATAATGCGGCGATTTCTAATATAAACAACACTGTGTTTGACGCAAATATTGCAGGAGGCCATGGCGGAGCAATATACGACTATACATCAGAAACAGAGACGGTACTTCATACATGTACATTCAAGAATAATAAATCATCCAACTTTGGCGGAGCTGTTTATGTATCAAATGGCGCAATACTGGATATATACAACATTGTGGCGCAAAACAACGAAGCCTTAAAAGGCGGTGTAATGTACGAAACAACCACTAATACCACTGTAACAATCAACGGTATGACAGCAGGCGGAAATGTAGCTTCAGATGCAGGACCGATTATATACGGAAATACTGTAAAGGCCATACTGAATATTCATAAGCGCAATTATACTGATGAGGAAAGAGACGATACTGCCGATGATGCTTATTGGGATTATGCAATACAGAATTATCTGACAGTAAATGATATTTCAGTAGAAGAAGATGCAATTCCACCAATAGATACATATGAGCCAAGAACAGAAGAAGATGAGGAAGAAAAAGAAAAACCTGTTGTGCCGGTTACAGATGTATTGTCACTTGGACAAAACTCCAATGACAGCGCAATAAATTCCACATACGGCAAGCTTCCAAGACTTGATAACTCCTCTAACTTCATGAGCCGAGGCACTACAGAATTTGATAATATCAATGGGGAAACAGTCACAGTAGATACTTTTGTATATCATGGCAATGACCCTGCAAACAACTGCTCTGTTGGTGAAGGACTTTTGATTTATCAGGCGATTTTGTATAAGCAGGCTCATCCCGAAGAAGATGTGAATATAAGTCTTGCCACCTTTAGATTCTCGCCTGTGGCAGCAGTTAATATTAACAGAAACAGCAGATATTTCGGATATATGAGAAGTCTTACAGGCGTAAACTATGACAGATTCGGGTTTGTAAGAATTTCTTATCTGCTTGTAACTGCCGCTAAAATGGGTATCAATGTGACGGTAGTAGGTCAGCTCAACGGTTATCCTCAGCCAACTACAGAGCCTACCTTTGACGAATACATGGAGTCTTTTATGGACTATCCATGTGACCCTCTGTATGTGCAAGACGGCAAGGTGAAGGATTATCTTAATTTCAAGCGTTGTGACTGGACTTCATATGACAATAAGGCGGCATCAGACATGATGCACACAAAGATGTGTGCGGTTTCACATTATCTTGATATGAACGGCGAAGCTCACAGAAATGCTGTATGGTCATCGTCTACAAATCTTGACGGCATATTAGCTGCGGGAACAAACGGCAATAATAAGCTCCAGACTGCAACTATTGTTTCTGACCATGAAGCCATTTACCGAAGCACATACAATTATATAGAAATAGTCACACAATACTGCGGTCAGGAAGATGTATATCTTTTCAGAACTCTTGTGGCTGATATGAGCAAGAATCAGATTGACCTTATAGAATCAGGACGTGGCGATGAAATCAACCCCGACGAGCAGATTGTGTATCTTGGCAGCGAAAATGATGACGTATTTGAGCTGTTCTTTGCACCATTCGGTGGTGATGTGCTGACCTGGACAGAGTCTTATAATCCATATTGCAAATATATACGTAAGTTTAGCAATTCTGATGATTATGTGACTTTGGTATGGAATAGTGCGAATTATGACAAATCTACTCCAATAGTGTTGCAGCTGGAGGATATGATTCACAGGACCTTTGTGGACAAGAAGAATCCTAAGAATGCAATTTATACAAATCTTGAGGATTTTGACTCATCTGTGTATCAGGATATGGTAGTTGGAGAAGATATCGGCTTCAAAGCTTTTAACAAATTCACATACGGAGGCATTCACAGCAAGGACTTACAGCTTTCATATTCAGAAGACGGCAAGAGAGAATATGTTTCACTTCTCAGCTCTATCAATATGCATGGCGGTGCTATGTCATATCAGTCCAATTTTGTCCTGGTAATAAAAGAAGATAATGACAATGAAGGTAGTGTATTCTTCAATTTAGCAGACCTTACATCAGAGGGAATAGTTACACACACCTTTGGTGAGGAGCAAACATATATTCCTGACACACAAGAGGACGGATATACATATAAACAATGTATATACTGCGACAAAAAAGAAATTTTGAGCACAGTACACCGTCCAAGTGATTGGATTGTAGCAAAAGCATCTTCAGTAATGAATAATGGTATATCATACAAAAAATGTGACGGCTGCGGACAAATTCTTGAAGCAAAAGAAGATATCGGCGAGGATAAAGAGCCTGCAAATATTGTAGCAAAGCATTTCACTGCAGATATCTTGACATCAGTTCAGGTAAGTGATGTGCCATGTACATTTGAAGCGATTGTGAATGTACCGGAGGAAATGGACGACAGAGCAGGTATTATCGTAGGTAACTATGAAACAGGAGCCAAGACTGCTGTCAGCTTTGAAATATTTACTTTTGGAAGACCCAGACTCTATTACAAGACAAATAATACAATAGTAGATTGTGTGTTTGATGCGGATATCCGTTCCAACAAGCCTGAGCATATCGCAATTGTTGTTGACGGACTGGAAGCTACGCTGTATATAAACGGAGAGAAGTCTGAGACAAAGATGCTGGCTTTGCCTATGCCTGATAACTGTGAAAAGCTGAAGCTTGGCGGAGACAACAGAAAAAGAAATACCCAATATTTCAAGGGTGCATTGTACTCAGTAGCATTGTTTGACAGTGTGAGAACTCCGGAGCAAATCAAATACGATTATGCATTTGTTGACAAGGGTGAAGCAGAACTTCTTTACTTTAATGACTTTAAAGAAAATGTTGTAGAGGACGAAAAAGCAGAGTATGTAGGCTTCATGCCTTGTGGCAAGACTTTCGACCAGACCAATTATGAAAGCATAGGTACGCTTTCTGCTTCGGTAAATACAATTGAAGCCGCAATTCGTGTGCCGGAGGACTTTACAGGCCGTGCAGGCGCAGTTGTAGGTAACTTTAAAAATGGCAGAGCCGATGAGATAGTACTTGAAATCTATGACGGCGGCAGACCAAGGCTTTATTTTATAAATGGTGCTGATAAGGTTGACTGTATGTTTGATACTGACATAAGGTCAGACAGTATAAGACATATTACAGTTACAGTAGAAGATACAACAGCTATGCTTTATGTAGACGGAGTTTTGACCGAAACAAAGACGGTACCTGTAGGCCTTCCTGAAACCTTGGAAAACTTCAGGATAGGCGGAGATAACCGTACAAATAATTCTCAGTACTTCAAGGGCGAGATTTACTCTGTAGCATTATTCTCCGATTCAAGACAGGAATCAGAGATAAAACAGGATATGGCATTTGTAAATCCTGCATCTGATAATCTTATCTTGTCCGGTTATTTTGGAGATACACAAGGCCAAACAAAGTTTATTCAGCCAAACGGACGTGGATTCAGTGAGACAAAAATAAAGGGTATCGGCGAGCTGAAAGAAGCTCCAAGAACTTTTGAAGCAGTGATAAATGTACCACGTACAATTACAGACAGAGCAGGTGTAATCGTAGGTAATTACGAGCTTAATACACCAAACCTCATAAATCTGGAAGTTTACAGTGAGGGTAGAATAAGAGTATACTGGAGAAATCAGTTCAAGATTTACAGCCATATATTTGATACAGATATACGCTCTGACAAACCTGAGCATATTGTTGTTACAGCGGATGACACAACTCTTACATTGTATGTAAACGGTGAGGCTGTAGAAACTGCTCCCATGCCTCAGCCACTACCTAAGGCAGTAGTTGATTTCAAGGTGGGTGGCGACAACCGCTTAGGAAACACCCAGTATTTTGAGGGTACAATATATTCTGTAGCTATGTATAAAAATACCAAAACTCAGCAAGAGATAAATCAAGGTATTTTATTGTCCAGAAAAGACCTTGTTTATGGTGAGTATTTTGCCACAACCATGAATACAAAGCCTGAATCTAATGTATCAGGCAAAACTTTCTATCCGGGAACAGGTTCATGGGTACCACTTGATATCCAAAAGACTCCTAAAACTTTTGAAGCAGTGGTAAATGTTCCTGTGGATATGAATGACAGAGCAGGTATTATTGTAGGCAACTATTCGCTTTTGGAGAAAAATGTTGCAAGCATGGAGATTGCAGAAAAAGGCAAGGTACGCTTGTATTACAAGACAAACCGAAAGGTAGTAAGCTGCATTTTTGATACTGATATAAGGTCTGATTCTTTGGTACATATAGCAATCGTTGTAGACGGTGAAGTGGC
>JAZUOB010000057.1:0-5384 GCA_045604425.1 Clostridia bacterium | reverse complement strand
AGAGTGCTTCTTATAGCAATTCTGCGTCTGCGGCGCTGTTTCATGCGCCGCACATGCCTTTCTCTTATTTGACGTTCTGCACCGCTGGTAAGCTTTCTGCTTCTAACCGGTCGACCGTTCATTTTATACCATTCCTTTCGCTGTAGTTATTCTTCGTATATTCTTATGATATGCGCACCGCACTGGCTAAGATTTTTTTCAAAGTTTTCATAGCCGCGGTCGATATACTCAACATCTGTAATCAGGGATACTCCCTCAGCACCCATGGCTGCCACAACCAAAGATGCACCGCCGCGAAGCTCCGAGGCACATACTTTTGCACCGTGAAGCTGACGCACTCCTACCACAACAGCCGTCTTGCCATCAAGTCGGATATCAGCACCCATTCTCACAAGCTCCTCTGCGTTTCTGAATCGATTTTCAAATATGTTTTCTACTATCACACCGGTTCCTGATGCACTGCATGCCAGTGCCAAAAAAGGAGATTGTATATCTGTAGGAAATCCGGGATATGGCATTGTCCTGATTGTGCCAAAGCTTCTAAGTCTTTTGGGCGCTGTCATATAAAGGGATTTGCCATCACTTCTTATTTTGACTCCCATGCTCTCCAGTGTGGAAATAATAGATATCATATCATCTGTGCATACATTTCTGAGGACAATCTTGCCGCCTGCAGATGCACAGCACGCAAGATACGTACCTGCCGCAATTCTGTCGGACATTATGGTATAGTCTACTGTGTAAAGCTTATCTACACCTTCTATTTTGATTGTACCCGTGCCTGCTCCGTGTACCTTTGCACCCATACGGCACAAAAAATTCTGAAGATCTACTATTTCAGGCTCACGAGCTGCGTTGGTAATATATGTAGTACCTTTGGCAGACACCGCTGCCAGCATTATATTCTCTGTGGCTCCTACACTTGGAAAATCAAGATGTATTTTTGCACCATGGAGTTTATCAGCTTTGCAAACTATATATCCATTTTCTTCTGTAATGGACACACCCAATTCTCTCAGGGCTTTCAGGTGCAAATCCACCGGTCGCATACCTATTTCACAACCGCCGGGCATACTGACTACAGCTTCGCCGCATCTTGTAATAATTGCTCCCAAGAATATAATTGACGAGCGCATTTGACGCATTAGTGAATCTTCTATAACACATTTATCCATACAAGAGGAGTCTACAACCAATGTATTCCCCAGCGGTATGACCTTGCACCCAAGACCTTTCAAAACATCGATAGTTTTTTCTACATCACGAAGCAAAGGACAATTATGAATAACATTCTTGCCACGGTTTATTATAGTGGCAGCAAGAATAGGCAATACCGCATTTTTTGCACCTTGAACGGTGATTTCTCCATCCAAGAGGTGCTTGCCTTCTACACAATAGCTGCTCATAATCAAACACTCTCCTATCAGCTTTACCAAGATAGTGTATCATATGTTTTTTTATAAATTTTGTGACAACTACAACTATTGCATCTTATATTGTATCATAGCTTTATATAATTTTAAAGACTTTTGGAGAAAAAATCATAGAAAATTAACATTTTTGTATTATTCACAAAGATTAAATGGGATAAAAAAAATCCGCTGTCTTGCGGATTTTCTTAATATTTTATTTAATATGCGCATTTAACGTCATTGCATGGTGTGGGCATTTTTAAACATCCACTTTTTTATTCGTCGTCTGTATCAAACTCCAACTCAATCTCTTCATTACAGTGAGGACATACAATGCCGTTGTCAATATCATCAAAGTTCACCAACACATCTTCGTTGCAGTTGGGACATTCTATCTCGAAGTACTCGTCATCGTCTTCGTCACCGAAGTCTGATATCATATCAAAATCATCATACTCGTCGTCGAAATCGTCCATGTCGTCATACAGATCATCATCTTCTTCATCTTCATCAAGCTCATAATAATCTGTCTCAAGCATTTCTACATCTTCTTCAAGAGCATCTACTCTTGCTTCTGTCTCGTCCTGGAAGTATGCTATATCGTCTACTGCGTCGGCAAGCTCCTCTATAACATCTATAAGCTTGTAAATCATTTTGCCTTCATTGCTTTTTGAATCAATCTTCAATCCTTCTGCATAACCTTTGAGATAAGAAATCTTTTTCAAAACATCATACATGACATTCACTCCTTTTTAAATCAAGGCACTACCGCATGCGGCAATGCCTTTACTTTTAATAATTAAACTCTTTCCATGTATTCTCCGGTTCTTGTGTCTACTCTGATTATATCAGAACCATCAACAAACAATGGAACCTGAATAACTGCACCTGTCTCAAGTGTAGCAGGCTTTGTAGCGCCTGTAGCTGTATCACCCTTGAATCCGGGTTCTGTCTCTGCTATTGCAAGTTCAACAAATGTGGGAGGCTCTATACCAAACACGCTACCCTTGTATGAAAGAATTTTGCATACCATGTTTTCTTTGACAAATTTGAGGCTGTCACCAATCTGGTCTTTGCCGATAGGTACCATATCAAACGTCTCCTGGTCCATGAAGTAATACAAATCTCCATCGTTATATGAATATTCCATATCTTTTCTTTCGATATGTGCTTTAGGCATTTTTTCTGTAGGTCTGAAAGTCTTTTCAACCACACCGCCTGTGATAACATTCTTAATCTTTGTTCTTACAAAAGCGGCACCCTTGCCCGGCTTTACATGCTGAAATTCCACTACCTGATAAACATTGCCGTCAAGTTCAAAAGTAATACCGTTTCTGAAATCGCCTGCTGTAATCATACTAATCCTCCTAAGTGTTGGGTACAAACTGTGCACCCATAATTATCTAATATATATTGTAATATATTCACAGATAAAATTCAAGGGTTTTATAAACATTTTTTTCATATTACCACAATTTTGTATTTTTTGTTCACCAAAGAGGAATATTTTGCGTTAAATTGTACAAAAAAACTTTTATAAAATTGTATATATTTTTCACAAAAGAGGTGAGTTGCATTTTTGGGTGTTTTTTTCTTTGTATCTGCCGGTTTTGACTATCCAATCCACATCCCATACATCAGGCTCACGCTTGCTTTCAAATTCTAATTTTGCTGCTAACATTTGTGTCATTTTCACACTGTCTCTGCCGTTAGATACAAACCCTGTCATATAATTAACCAAATTTTTATCAATCTCCATATCAAGAGTTTTAGCAGCACCTTTGATTATTTCCCCTATTCCTTCACTATCAAGAGGTTCAAAAAATATTTCCACACATCTTGAGCGCACAGCTTCAGGTATGCTCTCCGGCGGTCTTGTCGTGGCACCTACCAACCTAAAATCCGCAGGCATACCATTTTCAAACACGTCTTTTATATGCCTTGGTAGATTCTTGTCACCTCTTTTGTAATAGGCGCTTTCATACATCACTTTTCTATCCTCTAAAACCTTCAAAAGTCTATTTATCTGCACACTTGAAAGTTCCCCTATTTCATCCACAAAAAGCACTCCTCCATGAGCTTTAGAAACAGCGCCTTCTTTCACCTGAGGTACCCCAATGTTTCCGTATGCTCCTGCACCCTGATAAATGGGATCATGCACAGATCCCATAAGCGGGTCAGCTATACAGCGCTCATCAAAGTGAATGGTGGTGGCATCAATCTCTACAAATGGAGCATCCTTTGAAAATGGAGAATCTTCTGTTTTTTTGACGTATTCAAGGACAACCCTTGCCGCTGCCGTTTTGCCAACTCCGGGAGGTCCGTATATCAAAACGTGTTGTGGGTACTTCCCCCCAAGCGCTATCTTCAAAGCTTTTATGCCGTCTGTCTGACCTATTATCTGGGAAATACTTTTGGGTCTTGTCTGCTCAGTCAAAGGCTTTGTCAAACTGTTTCGACGCATGCTGTGAAGACGTTCCATTTCTTTTTTTGATTCCTTTGAAATTGTATTTTCCTCATTTTTTGAAGCAGTTATCTGTCCAAAAAAATATACACCCACAATTACTGTTACAAAAAACTGCACGATTTTGATGAGAAAATCAAACATCAAACACATCTCCTTTTTATCTATGATTTTAGTATTACCGAAGAATGTGCAAATATTGAATGTAAAATGTGGTTTTTTATAATATCTCAAAAAGCTTCTAAAATAAGCAGCATGCTATCTGGTTTCTAAAAAAAGCTGAAATTCCAATGGAATTTCAGCTTTTTTTATTCTGCATCATTTTTTAATAGTTCCATAAACTCCTTGCCCGTAATAGTCTCCTTCTCAATAAGAAACTCAGCTATTCTATCCATAGCCTCACGGTTGGATTTCAATATTTCGATGGCTTTTTCATGACACTTATCAATGGTGTCTCTCACTTCGTCATCTATTCCTGCCATAGTAGTATCAGAACAATTAGGAACTCGTCTTCCGTCCAAATACTTGTTCTGTATACTTTCCAGACCTACCATGCCGAATTTGTCACTCATACCGTATATGGTAATCATATTTCTTGCAAGTTCAGTGGCACGTTCAATATCGTTGGATGCACCTGTGGTCTTAAGGTCGAACACTACTTCTTCTGCAGCTCGGCCACCTAAAAGAACTGTGATTTCATCAATAATCTCGTTTTTGTTCATGAGATATTTTTCTTCCTCAGGCACCTGCATAGTATATCCCAAAGCACCCATTGTTCTTGGCACTATAGTAATTTTCTGCACAGGGTCTGTGTTCTTTGAAACCGCTGTTACAAGGGCGTGCCCTACCTCATGGTATGCAACAATTTTCTTTTCCTGCTCGGACAAAATTCTGTCTTTCTTTTCCTTGCCTGCGATTATCACTTCCACCGCTTCCATAAGGTCTTCCTGAGCCACAAGCTGTCTGCCCATACGAACGGCTCTAAGTGCTGCTTCATTCACCATATTGGCAAGGTCAGCTCCTACTGCACCGCTGGTTGCAAGGGCTATCTCGTGAAGGTCTACTAAAGGGTCAGTCTTAACATTCTTGGCATGCACTTCAAGTATGGCTTCTCTGCCTTTAAGGTCCGGCTTTTCTACAATGATACGTCTGTCAAATCTACCGGGGCGAAGAAGCGCTTTATCTAAGATTTCAGGTCTGTTGGTAGCAGCAAGAATTACTACACCCTTTGAAGAATCAAAACCGTCCATCTCCGCCAAAAGCTGATTGAGAGTCTGCTCTCGTTCGTCGTTGGAGCCAAGCTGATTATCACGGCTTTTGCCTATTGCGTCTATTTCGTCTATAAATATTATACAAGGGGCATTTTGTCCTGCCTGCTTAAACAAATCTCTGACTCTTGACGCACCCACACCCACAAACATCTCCACAAATTCGGAGCCGGAAAGTGAGAAAAACGGAACATTGGCTTCTCCTGCCACAGCTTTTGCAAGCAGGGTCTTGCCCGTACC
>JAZUOB010000056.1:0-1791 GCA_045604425.1 Clostridia bacterium | reverse complement strand
CTTTAAAAATTAATACTTCCTTAACAAATTTTTTATGTTCCGAAAAAAATGTCGTTTTTTCTTGTGTACAAAAAAGCCGCCGAAAAAATCCTGTTTTTCGGCGGCTTCTTTATTTTGGTTGGAAGAGGTTATTTTTTTGTTGTTTAAATTTGTCCTAAAATAGAGTGAATATACTCATCAAATTCTTTGTCAGGGAGTCCTGCCGGAGACGTTGTGATGCTGCCTGAATTCAAATTCGGCATTGCTCCGTTCTCTATAAAACCACGGCTTGCTTCGCCTTTTGGAAGTTTGCCTGAAAGAAGCTTCAAATACGCTCCGTACACTGATCCTGTCCTGTCAAGCTCTGCTTTAAACACAGGTTCTGTATTATAAAGCTTTTTAAGGTCAAAATCACCATACACCTTTTTGATTTCAGCTTCCTGGCGCATAAGATTCAAACGCATTTCATCATTTCTTCTCTTCTTAGCAACAAACATGTCGTACATCTTTGCTTTTTGAATGATATCACCAAAATCGCTTTCTTTGTTTGTCTGCTCTTTCAAAGGCATAGATGCAAGCTTCTGTCCGCATGCCGTAATGAATTTATTTACAGTACTTGAAAGCTTGTCAAAGTCCTCTCTCAACTTTTTGAGAGAATCATCTGCGCTTTCCTTTGAAGATGAGTCTTTTTCCGATTTTTCAGACATGATATTATCGATGTATTGGTCAAACTCTTCTTCGTTCATTTTGGCATCAGTGTTCTTTTTTGTTTCTTCTTTGATTTCTTCACTTGTCTTTGTCTCAGGTTTCTTCTTCATATAACCATCCTTTCTGTGTTGTATTTGCGTTTCCCTCACCGCACTTATATACTATCACAAAAAAAGTGGAAAAACCGTCAACTTTTAAAAATCAAATAAAAAGGCTGCTGCTAAGTGCAACAGCATTTTTATTTGATTAAAACTATATTAGTCCTCTACAGGCGCACCTACAGGACACACGTTTGCGCAATTGCCGCAATCAATGCAAGCATCTGCATCTATAACGTACTTAGCATCTGCCTCGCTGATACAGCTTACAGGACATTCTGAAGCACATACGCCACAGCTGATGCAATCGTCAGTAATTTTATATGCCACGGTCAACACCTCCCTTTTTATATAAAGCTTTCTTATTTCAAACAAGAAAAGCTTTCGTCTAGAACATTGTATCACATTTTTTTTTATTCTTCAAGTGTTTTTAAGATTTCTTCGTCAATTTCTTCAACTTCTTCACGAACATAGCTGTTCTTCAAAACCTTTATGTCACTTGAGTCGAATTCTTTTAACGACTGGTCCTGAGAATTTTCAAACTTTACAAAAACCTTATTCTTAAGAACATTTGCGCTTTCAACCTTAGCTTTGCCCATGGGTGTATCTACCAAAGCGCCTATTTTAGGTAGGTTTTTGAGGTTTTGCTCATATCCGTCCTGCTCGTATTTCAAACAGCACATAAGTCTTCCACAAGTGCCTGATATCTTTGTGGGATTCAAAGACAAGCCTTGCTCCTTTGCCATTTTTATTGATACCGGAACAAACTCACCCAAGAACTCACTGCAGCATATGCTTCTACCGCAAACTCCTATGCTCCCAAGCATCTTGGCTTCATCACGAACACCGATTTGACGAAGTTCAATTCTGGTTTTGAATACTGTGGCCAAATCTTTTACAAGTTCACGAAAGTCTATTCTGCCTTCAGCAGTGAAGTAAAATAAAAGCTTATTCGCATCAAATGTATACTCCGCTTCTACAAGCTTCATATCGAGTCCATGTTTTT
>JAZUOB010000055.1:0-6308 GCA_045604425.1 Clostridia bacterium | reverse complement strand
ACATGGGAGCAGCTTCCTGATATAGAACTGTATATGGACCAGATTATTTCTCTTTTGGATAAATATTTAAAAATCTATTATGAAACAATCGGGACGGAAAAAACCATCACTCAATCAATGATAAACAATTATGTGAAATTGGGTACTATTCCTCCGCCGGTCAAGAAAAGATATTCAAAAATTCATCTTGCATATTTGTTGGTAGTTTGTACTCTAAAGCAAACTCTTGATATGGCAACCATAAACAAAATAATGCCTGTAGACCTTACAGAAAGCGAAGTAAAGCAGACATATACCTCATTTGTTGTAAATCAGCACAAAGCATACTTGTATGTAGTAGAAAACGTACGGTCAGTTGCAGATCCAATCCTTGCCCTTGAAGGTAATAATCAGGAGAGAATGAACGACCTTTTGATGCAGGTGTCGTCATCTGCAAATATTTTTAAAATTCTGACAGAAACAATAACCAGACTTCCAAACGAATAATAAAAAATGACCGCACCAGAAAAGGTTGATGTGGTATAAAGATAGTAGGCAATAATAAATATTGCCTACTATTTTTTGTATATCAAATAGAAACAAATAGGTTGATAAATATAAGAAGTCCACAATGTAGCAAAACACAAACCAAAGTAATAAAGAGAAAGTTAGCACCAGTTTTTCTATATAACAGAATAAACTTTACATAGTATAGAACATTTTCAGTGTTGTAAATGTGATGCTTACTTTAAATATATAACTAAAACAAAAGAAAACCACCTGTTCAATACAACTTGAACAGGCAGCTTGAAATATTCTTTTTTTGTAGCGGAGTTGTTATTTGCTATTATTATAGTTTTTTGCCAAGTCATCTTTCTAAGCTATTACATGCACTTGCTCCATCCGCAATTTTTACAAATATTGCATCCTCCTTCAAACACAAGCTGTTCGCCACATTCTGGACATACAAGACGTTGCTTTGCTCCCGGCGCTACAACCGGCTTTTCAGCTTCAACCAAAGCTGGCACTTTCGGCTTGCCTTCAAGTTCTCTTTGCACTTCATTGTACATATCCAACAGTGCATTTCCAACCGCCATTGGACAACACGCGCCAGGGCTTGTATCCTTTTTAGTTGCACGTCTCACTGCATATGACGGACATGATCCTGATGAATTGAGCTGATCTACTATAGTGTAGATATCAATGCCGCCTCTTGCACATATTGATATCATTCTTGAAAGACCTACCATAAAATTGTTGCATCCGCCAGTTGAGCCTTTGCTCAAATATGCTTCAACCAAAGCGCCTGTATTGGGGTCAAAGAGCGCAAGACAATGGAGGCTTCCGCATCCGGTCATAAGCTTTCTCTTTTTACCTACTACACTATCGCACACCTGAACTATCTGGCCTCTAGCTAATCCTTCGCCTGCTACCGGTATCTTCTCTTCGTTGCCTGACACATCAGTGGTAAGAATACCTGCTCTCTTACAGCCGCTTCTGAAAATTGTAATACCTTTCAATCCTTTTTCATGAGCGTAAAGATACAAATCTTCTGTCTGCTCTACCGTAAACTCTTCAGGAACATTTACTGTAGAGGATATAGATGCATCTATATGAGTCTGCCATACTGACTGCATATCTACACGCTGTCTGTAATCAAGATTCATAGCTGTCACAAAATATTCAGGAAGCTCTGTGTCGTCTTCAACGTCGTGATCATCCATATAATCCTGAACAATCTTTGTATACACTTTATAAAGAACGTCAGTGCCATGAAGTGACTCCGTCTTTCTCATATAATAGTTTGCAAATATAGGCTCTATTCCGCCAGTTATCTCCAGCATGGTACTGAGTGTACCTGTGGGAGCAATAGTCAAAAGCTGTGAATTACGAAGCCCCCATTTATCTACTGCTTCCTTTGTTTCTTCAGAAGTGTTGTACTGATAGTACTCTGACTTTTGTATATCTTCTTTGTTATAATTTGGATATGTGCCAAACTCTTTTGCAAGAAGTGCTGATGCATAGATAGCAGTATCAGAAAGTGTAGCTCCTACCTGGTCACAAATCTCAATAGATTCTTTGCTTCCGTATTTGATACCAAGCTTTATAAGCATATCACCAAGGCCCATGATACCAAGGCCAATCTGGCGCCAGGCGATTACACTGTTTTTCTGCTCGTCAAGAGGATGAAGAGGCTGGCCTACATCAAGTACTTCGTTTAAGGCTTTTACTGATTTTGTGACAGCATCTTTGAAATCATCATAGTCAAAAAACGCATTATCAGTAAATGCATCTTTTACAAATGCAGATAAGTTCAAACTACCAAGCAAACAGCTACCGCCTGCAGGCAATGGCTCTTCTGCACACGGGTTTACTCCTGCGTATTCAAAATCCTCACTTTCAGAAAGCAAGTTCCAACCCGAAATTCTATCCCAGAACAAAGCACCCGGCTCTGCAAAATCCCAATTGTTCTTTGCCAGCTTATTAAAAAGGTATCTTGCATCTACCTCTTTTTCAATAGTTTCTCCTGTGGCTTCACGATTGAACCTGAGAGTATATGTTTCACCATTTCTTACAGCATCCATAAAATCATCATGAATACGCACTGAGATATTAGCTTTAGTCACTCTGTCAAGGTCAGTCTTAATATCAATAAATTCTTCTATATCAGGGTGTGAGCAATCCAATGAAATCATAAGTGCTCCACGTCTGCCATTTTGACCGATAAGGGAGGTTGTCATTGAATACAAGTCCATAAATGACACAGCACCGCTTGTCTCTTTTGCAGCATTATTAATATGAGCGCCTCTTGGACTAAGCTTAGATATATCCACTCCGCATCCACCGCCATAGCTGTAAGTTCTGGCAAGCTTTCTTGCACAATCGAATATATCTTCAATACTGTCACCAGGAGGCTCAATTACATAACAATTTGACAGAGTCACTTTTCTGCCTTTTGTATCCATTCCTCTGTTGGCAAGTATTCTGCCGCCAAACAAAAATTTCTTTTCTTCAATCAGTTTTCTTACGTCTTGATTCCCACCGCTGACTCTATCAAGCCACTGGTCAAAAGTCTCGTCCTGATTGCAATACTTGTTTCTCCAAATGTCTTGACCCAGCTTATTCTCTTCACCAAGCCATTTTTCTAATTCCATTTTCTACACCTCTTATATATACAACATTTAGTACAAAAATAGTTATATAAACACTATATCTTGTGGTCTAGAACTATTATACCTACATACATGATACATGTCAATAGAAAATTTTATTAGTCACATAAATGAAATTTTTCTGTAATCTATAAAAAAAAGAGAGTGCTTGCACACTCTCCCCTTTTTTATAATTTACACATTTTAAGTGCCATACCCGTCAACTCTTCCTCTCTCTTTGAAGCATCTTCAAAGCTTGAGCCTACAGCGTTCATATAAAGCTTGATTTTGGGTTCTGTACCCGACGGTCTGACTATTATACTGCTGCCATCTTCAAACTCAAAACTCATTATGTCTGATTTTGGAAGACCTGTTTCATCGTTGAGATAGTCTACAGATTTGACAACACCAAAAGCTTTGGCATCAATTTTTCTAAGGTCAGACATAATTGTCTTTATTTGCTCCTGACCGTCCAATCCTTTCAAAACTGCAGAATATACTCCCTCTTTATAATAGCCATAACTATCATAAATCTCCATAAGTCTGTCATAAAGAGTCTTGCCTTGATTGTGATAGAAAACTGCCATTTCGGATATAAGCATAGAAGCAACCACCGCATCCTTATCACGGGCATATGTACCTACAAGATAACCATAGCTTTCTTCAAAGCCAAGTACAAATGTATTTGAGCCTGTCTGTTCAAACTCATATATCTTTTCACCGATAAACTTAAAACCGGTCAGAACATCTATATATTTGATACCTTTCATTTCGCACATTTTCTTGACAAGCCTTGTGGAGACTATCGTGGAAATGATAGCACCATTTCGTGGAGTATCAGGTTGAGAAAGCAAATAATCTGTCAAAAGCACACCAACCTGATTGCCTGTCATGGCAACGTATTCTCCGCTTGATGCACGAAGAACTATACCTACTCTGTCACTGTCCGGGTCTGTGCCTATAATAAGGTCACAATTATTTTCTTTAGCTATCGATATTGCCTCTGTAAAACATTCTTTGTTTTCAGGGTTGGGCGATGCAACTGTCGGGAAATCACCATCAGGCTCTACCTGACTGTCAACCAAAAGCACATGCTCAAAACCAGCTCTAGAAAGAACTTCACGAACAGGGATATTTCCAGAACCATGAAGCGGTGTATACACAAGTTTGAAATCTTTTTTGTCAAGTTCCTTGTTCTGCCTTTGGGCAAGCACACACTCATAATACGCTTCGTCTACTTCCTTGCCTATGATTATAGGTTTGCTTTCAGAATCAGACTTAACTGAAAAGATATCAACTTTGCCGATATATTCCAACACTTTATCAGCAGCTTCAGGCGGAAGCTGACCTCCGTCTGCAAAATATGCCTTGTATCCATTATACTCTTTAGGATTATGGCTGGCTGTTATTCCAACTCCTGCAAAGCAGCCAAGATGACGTATTGCAAAAGATAGCACAGGAATAGGTCGAAGTGAATCAAAAAGGTATGTCTTTATACCGTTTGCACAAAGAACATTTGCTGTATGTACAGCAAACTCTCTTGAATTATTTCTTGAATCATGGGCTATAACCACGCCTTTTGACATAGCATCCGCGCCCTGACTTTTTATATATTCACTAAGTCCTTGTGTTGCCTGGCCTACAACATAATTGTTCATTCTGTTTGTTCCGGCACCCATTACTCCTCGAAGTCCTGCAGTACCAAATTGAAGATTTGAATAAAATCTGTCTTTAATTTCGTTTTGATCATTGATTGCTTTAAGCTCTCTTACAGTAGCTTCGTCTGCATTTTCAAGCCAATGCTCATATTGTTTAATGTAATCCATATGCGTTTTCCTTTCGAATGATATTTTATGCTTCTTTTGATTCAAGATAGTTATTTATATCTGCTATAAGCTTATCAGCATCTGCACCATGTACCTGACAAGCCATTTCGATTGATTCACCACTGGCAGAAGGACATCCAAGACAATGCATCCCTATTTCCAAAAAGAATTTTGAAGTACCAATATCCATATTGAGTACATCCATTATTATCATATCCTTAGTTACTTTCATATTTTTTATTTCCTTTCTTTTTTTATATTTCCGGTTATTAGCCGGTATTTCAACTATCCATGCAGGCTAAAAAGCTTTCAGCATTGATAGTTTCTTCCTCAAGAAGAAGCTTTGCAAGCTTTGTAAGCTTATCAGAATTTTCTATAAGCAAATTCTTTGCTCTTTCATACTGCTCAACCATAATATTCTTGACTTCTTTGTCAATAACAGAAGCTGTTTCTTCGGAATATTTCTGAGAATGAGCAAAGTCTCTGCCAAGAAACACTTCATCATCACTATGATAAGATACAGGTCCTATACTTGCACTCATACCATATTTTGATACCATATCTCTTGCTATTTCTGTAGCGCGGTCCAAATCATTGGAAGCCCCTGTTGAAATATCACCAGCTTTAAGTTCTTCGGCTACCCTGCCGCCTAAAAGAACAACTATGCGTGAAAGCATTTCGCTTTGTGCCATATACATTGAGTCTTCTTTCGGGAAATACATAGTATAGCCACCGGCTCTGCCTCTTGGTATGATTGATACCTGATTGACAACTGCAGTGTCATCAACAAGGTGTGCAAGCACTGCATGGCCTGCTTCATGATATGCTGTAATTTCTTTTTCTTTTTGAGTGATGACTCTTGACGTCTTTTCACTTCCCATCATCACCTTGATATTTGCATCTTCAAGGTCTTGTTGAGTAATGTTTGTATGCTGTCTTCGAGCCGCAAAAATAGCTGCTTCATTCATAACATTTTCAAGGTCTGCTCCGGAGTATCCGGCTGTGGACTTTGCCAGAGTTTCAAGGTTTACGTCCTCACCCAGTGGTTTATTCTTGGTGTGGACTTCCAAAATCTCTTTTCTGCCACGGACATCAGGAAGTGATACTACCACTTGTCTGTCAAATCTTCCCGGTCTTAGAAGTGCCGGGTCAAGTATGTCTGGTCTGTTTGTGGCAGCTATCATGATTACGCCTTCATTTTTGCCGAAGCCGTCCATTTCAACAAGAAGCTGATTAAGAGTCTGTTCTCTCTCATCATGGCCTCCACCCATGCCTGCTCCACGCTTTCTGCCCACAGCATCAATTTCATCTATAAAAATAATACATGGTTTATTCTTTTTTGCCTGTTCAA
>JAZUOB010000054.1:0-1654 GCA_045604425.1 Clostridia bacterium | reverse complement strand
CCTGATCCTTCAATGGGCGGAATGTACTAATAAACACACAAAAAAAAAAAAAAAAAAAAAAAAAACAATCGGCTTGCGATTGTTTTTTTTTGCTCAAAAATCTCTTGTAAATATATCGCTCTTTTCAAGTAGCTCCTCTATTGTATCAAGACCCAGCTTTTTCAAAAGCTCTATAACATAAGGATTTTCAGGAGGCGTTTGATAGGGAGATTCATCACTATAAAATACCACTCTCTTCTTGCCGTCTTCTTTGTCAATTATAGTCTTCGGCCCGCCTACACAGCCGCCGGAACAACCCATACCCTCAAAGAAATTTCCCTCTATATTTCCTGTTTTCAGGTCTTCTATCATTTTTTTGCATGCTGACACACCATCTGCACGAACTGTTTTTATTTTTATATCACGATTTGGATGTATTCTCTCAAGGGTACTCTCCACCGCCTCACTGACTCCGCCTGAATATGCATATATTCTTCCTGCTCTTGATGAATGGTCTTTTTCAAGGTCAGGCATTTTCGACGGGTCTATGCCTGCCACATCGAATATGTCCTGCATTTCACGAAATGTCAGAACATAGTCCACTGCATCTTTTATGTCAGGTTCTCTCGCTTCACTTTTTTTGGCAAGGCATGGACCTACAAAAACAGTGATTGCATCAGGATGCAGTTTTTTTACCACCCTGCCGCTTGCAATCATAGGTGACACTGCACCAGGAACATGAGGCACCAAATCTTTGTAAATTTTTCGTATCATGGCAATCCACATGGGACAGCAACAGCTTGTAAGCTGATAATCGCTTTTTGTATGGATATGTCTATCAAACTCCAGCGCTTCTTTCAACGTGAGTATATCAGCAAAAAGTGCCACTTCCACCATACCTGCAAAACCAAGCTCTTTAAATGCGCTTCTGAGCTTTCCCGGTGTTACATCTTCTGAAAACTGCCCATGAAAAGCAGGCGCTATAAGGGCATATGCTTTCTTGCCGCTTTTTCTCACTGCTTTCATAGCCGGCAAAATATCTCTTGACGCCGTTATTTTGCCTTGATTGCATGCATCAATACAAGCAGCACAGCCTGTGCATTTATCAGCTTTTATCATAAGACCGCCTTTCCCGTCAGGTACAATTGCATCAAAAACACAGCTTTTCACACAGTCGCCCTCCGGTCCGCAATCATCACAGCCGGCTGTCTTGATAACAACCGGATGTTTTTCAGGGTGCAAAAGGCAGTCCAGATGATAAGGGTCACACTTTAGTTTGTCTATATCTTTATCTTCAAGTTCTTCTTTCAAAAGCTCCATATACAGTTCGTCAAACGTCATATAAATCATTTCCTTTCCGGCATATACCAATAGTATGTCGAAAACAACAAAAAACAATGCAGATTATTTCTGCATTGTTTTTTATCAAGCCAAAGCTTCTTCTTTTTCAGAAAGCCTTGCCAGTTCTTCTTGTTCCAGCTGACGATATGCTACCTTTCCAACCAGAGTCTTTGGAAGCTCCTCCCTGAACTCAATATCTTTTGGCATGGCATATTTTGCTATATTCTTTTTGCAATGTTCAAAAATTATTTGCTTTGTCTCTTCTGTAGGCTCATAGCCTGATGCAAGCTTTACAAATGCTTTCACCCTTTGCATTTTATAAGAATCAGGAATA
>JAZUOB010000053.1:0-4360 GCA_045604425.1 Clostridia bacterium | reverse complement strand
TCTGGATATTATCAAGCCATTCATGAGTAAATGCCGCATCCACTGTGTCCATTATGGCGATTTTTTCATCGATTATTGCATATGAATTGTATGACATTCCATCGGGAACAATGTACTGACCCTCAAACAAATCTATATTGTGGTCATTTACTCCTATATACTTGATATCATTTGTAATCATAAAAATCATCTCCTGTTTTATATATTTTTAAAAGCACTTTCCGTCTTTGCAATCTACAGCATCGCTGCCACGAAAACACAGCTCATTTGCACACTGATTGGTTTTTGAAAAAGTAAGAATATTATCTATGGTGGTCGTTGCTATATTTGAAAGAGCTTCTTCTGTGAGGAACGCCTGATGGGACGTGACTATTACGTTAGGCATGGAGATAAGTCTTGCAAGTGTATCATCCTCCATTATATGCCCTGAATAATCCTCAAAGAAAAAGTCTGATTCTTCTTCGTATACATCAAGGCAAGCAGCTCCGATTTTTCTTGATTTTATTCCCTCAAGAAGTGCTTCCGCATCTACAAGCGCTCCTCTTGAAGTATTTATTATCACCACTGACTGCTTGCATTTTCTGATAGTGGCTTCATCAATAATATGATACGTGTCTTCTGTGAGGGGACAATGCAGGGAAATAATATCGCTTTTCAAAAAAAGTTCTTCTTTCGTAGTATATTCTACTCCCTGTTTTGCCTCTACTTCTTTTGACGGATATTTATCATAAGCCAGAACTTTCATTCCAAAACCAAGACATATATCTATAAAAGCCTGACCGATACGACCTGTTCCAACAACTCCCACAGTCTTGCCGTGGAGGTCAAAGCCGGTCATATTCACCAAGGAAAAATTGAAATCACGTGTTCTGATATACGCTTTATGAATACGTCTTATTGATGTCAAAAGCATGGCTATAGCATGCTCTGCCACTGCATAAGGTGAATAAGCCGGCACTCTCAGTACATGGATTTTGCCAAATGCATATTTCATATCAACATTATTAAATCCGGCACACCTTAGTGCTATAATATTTATTCCCATTTCACAGAGCTTATCAATGACAGGGGCGTTTACAGTGTCATTTACAAACACGCACACAGCATCAAAACCTCTTGCAAGACCCACTGTGTCCTCATTAAGCTTTGTTTCAAAATATTTTATGCTGACGTCTTTATCCAAGCATTTATCAAAAGACTGCTTATCGTAAGGCTTTGCATCAAATAATGCTATTTTCACTCGCTTCACTCCAATTATATATTTATGTTATTTTGCCCACAAAAAATGTTATTTAATCCCTTTTCTCCAGTTCCCCCAAAAATAGAAAACCAAACCTATCCAAAGGGGAGTAAATCCTGCCAGTGCATCTCCAAGCCAAAAGCCCAGATATCCTCCGGAAAATACTATTCCAAACAGCACAGAAAGTCCAATGCGCATGACTATACCGTCAAGCACGGCTGTGACAAAATTGATTTTATAATTGCCGCTGCCGTTCAAAAATGCATTCATGGGCGCTCTGGCAGCGCTTCCGTAGAACATAAGCACCGCTATAGGCAAGTATTCCATAGCAACAGATATTACCTTGGCATCCTTTGTAAATACCGAGAACACCGGCAAGGGGAAAACCAAAATAAGGATTGACATAATAGTAGAGATAATTAAAACTGTAAAGAATACTGATTTCATTATTTTGGAAACTCTATGATATTTCTGTGCGCCGATATTCTGGCCTACCATTGAAGAACCTGCTGTATTCAGGGAGTTTGAAATCAGGTTGCTTATACTGCTTAGCTTTGCTGCCACTCCTGAAAAAGCGGACACTGCCACTCCATAAGAATTTATCCAGGAATTCACAAACAGTTTTGAAAAGTGGATTGAGGCACTTTTTATTGCCATAGGCACTCCCAGCTTTGCAAGGGATGAAAACATCTTGAAATCTATAAACAAAAACTCTTTAAAGCTCAATATAAGATTATATTTTTTGGCGTTTAGTATAATATAAATACCGCAGCTAATAAAGCTTATGCCCTGACTTATGACAGTAGCATATGCCGCACCGCTTGCGCCCATATTAAGCTTTGCAACAAATAATATATCCAGTATAATATTGATAACAGAGGAAAGCGCAATAAATACAAATGGGTTTTTAGAGTCACCCATTCCCCTCATAACTGCACTGACAATATTATATCCGTATATAAATACCGAACCTAAAATACATATACCACAATATCTTAGAGCTTCTTCATATGCCTCAACAGGAGTATTCATAAGGTCCAAAAAAGCAAACCTTAAACAGTAGCATACAACACTTAATATTAAGGCAATAAATATAAGCGACGAGAACATGGTGCTTATAAACTTGCCAAGCCGGTCTTTTTCCCCTCTGCCTATGTACTGGCTGATTATAATTTGCCCGGCATTACAAAAGCCCATTGCCAGAAATGTCAGAAAATTGCTCACATCTCCACCAACTGCTACTGCGGACAGTCCCACTTTGCCCATAACATGACCTACTACAATCATGTCTACCATATTATAAACCACCTGCAACAAGCTTGACAAAAAAAGAGGAAAGGCAAACTTATACAGCTTGCCTGTGATATTGCCGACGGTAAAATCCGCTATCAAAGATTTTTCGGAAACTGACATCAAAAGGCCCCCTATATTATGATAAATTATACCAATTAACATATAATTTGTCAATATCACCTTCCAATAAACATTTGTGTCCAGTATCTTCCTGATGGCTCATATCCTACACCGATTGTATTAAACGAAGAATTGAGAATATTTGCACGATGTCCTGATGAATTCATCCACGCTTTTACTACTGCTTCAGGGCTTTGCTGACCTTTTGCAATATTCTCGCCGGCACTTCTATAGGATATTCCAAAGTTTTTTAGCATTTGAAACGGCGAGCCGTATACAGGGCTTGTATGCGAAAAATAACCATTATTTTTCATATCCTGAGATTTTATTCTTGCAACTCTTGAAAGCTCCCAGTTTTCTTTCAGTGGAGAAAGACCATTTTTTGCTCTTTCCTGATTTACAAGTCTTACAACTTCATTTTCATAATTCAAAACCCCCGCATCCATTGTGGGAATATTTATTCTCTGTCCGGGATATATAAGCTCCGGATTTGAAATATTAGGATTTAATTTTATAATCTCTGCAAGACCTACCTGATATTTCACTGCTATCTTCCACATGCTGTCGCCTTTTTGTACTGTATGAACTTTTGAAGCAAAAGCTGTAGTTGACATAATTCCGAAAGTCATGCACATGGATATTATTCTTTTATTCACTTTTATACCTCCCATTTTACATAAAAAACGTAGCTACTGCTAAATGCAATAGCTACGCAATTATAACATATTAGTTTACATAATTCAAATGCAATTATTGGAATTATATATAATGATGCTTTCGCTCCTTCTGTGCACCGATATAAACCCTATAAATTGTACTTTTGCTTATACTCATTAAACTTTTCATCGAAATATGAATTGTTTGTCTTCATATTATACAGTGATTCATGAATATTCATATTATTTTCTGCTGCATCTATAATACATACTGCTATATTTGAGCAATGGTCTGATGTTCGCTCTAAATTTGTAATAAGGTCTGCCCATATAAAACCTGCTTCTATAGAGCACTCACCGTTTTGTAGTCTTAAAATATGACTGTTTCTCATTCTTGCCTTGAGTCCGTCTACTACCTGCTCTAAAGGCTCAACATTTCTGGCGCAGTCCAAGTCATTTTTCACATACGCTGTATATGTGAGCGTAAGAATTTCTGACACTGCCGAGCACAAATTGTTAAGCTCTTTCATTGCGGCATCTGTAAAACTCATTTCTTTTGAAAGAAGCTCTTCTGCAGATTCAAGCACATTCACGCCGTGGTCAGATATTCTTTCAAAATCTCCGATAAGTTTTAAAAGCTTTGAAATCTCAGCACTGTCCGAATCGCTAACCTGATGACCTGAAAGTTTAACGAGATACGTACCCAAAATATCTTCATAATGGTCCGCCTTTGCTTCTCCGGCTCTCACTGCTTCTGCAGAGTCTTTGTCATACTGATTTAAAACGTTCAGGGCTGTTTTAAATGCGGATATTGCATCTTCTGCCATCTCTCTAACCAGTGTATTACATCTTTCTAAAGCTACAGGCGGAGTGTGAAGAAGTCTCTCGTCCAGCTCTGCAACAGACTCTTGCTTATTTGTATCAGGAACAAGCTTGACAGCCAGCTTTTCCAAAAGTGCTGACATAGGTAAAAGCAATATGGTACAAGCAATATTAAATATAGAGTGGCATACAGCTATGCCAACATATGAAGCCGGAAGATCAAGTAATG
>JAZUOB010000052.1:0-2197 GCA_045604425.1 Clostridia bacterium | reverse complement strand
GTTATAGTTCCGGTGTCTTGTGCCGTATACTCTGTAAGCCTTATAACACGTCCTGCCACTGTATCATATTCTTTTGTATACAACGGCTTCCAAACACTACTGTGAAGTACAAATTTGCCGGTTTCAAAGCCTTGGGCATTATATGTGTATTTATACTTGATGCCATCAACATCCGTCATGATAATCTGTCTGTCAGAAACTGAATATTCAACTGTTTTCTCGATAGAGTTCGGATAGACATATTTAGTCGGTCTGTTCAGGGCATCGTATGATATAGTTGTGATACTTCCATACCCGTCTTTTCTTTGGATTGGACTTCCATAAATATTATATTTATACTCATTCGATACGTCATCAACATTCTCACCGTCTGCGTCTTTTATATTGACTGTGGCGTCTGTGACTGACACAAGCAGGTCGTCGTCCAGACCAGTTATACGTTCATATGTTTCATAGATATCTTGTTCGGTTGGCGAATTACTTTTATCTGCGTCTTGGACTATTCTTTTTTCTGATACAAGCTCTCCTGAATCATTATACTCATATTCGGTATATGACAGGAGATTTCCGTTTTGAGAAGTGATTTTGGTATTTGATATCTTGAAACGGTCATCAAGAAAAGTATTTATAATATTGTACTTGTATTGTCTGTTTAATTTGTCATAATACTGTATAACTGTAGGCGTATCCGTCTTTCTGTAATATGTATATGATACAGTCTCTCTTCCGTTTGACACACTTGAAACTAAAGCACGTCTTATATATGAATAGGAATAGGTTATACTTTGTCCGTCGGTATAATCGGTGCGAGATGTTATATTGTCATTAGAGTCATAAGAAAAGCTACTGCCTGAGAGTATGGTATATGAGCCATCCTGTGTAGTGTGATTGCTTGTAAGTCTGCCTTTGACATCAAATTTCTTGGTAATCAGCCTTTGGTCAGCTTCTCTATTGGATATTATAGTGCGGCTTCCGTAACTATCATTTATGGCATAAACATTATCGTCTATAATCTGTGTGCCGTCTTTTTGGTATTCTCTGGTAACAGCATACATCTGGTGCATGGTTTTGCCCTGATATCCACAAGAGTATATATCCGTATATTCATAGTGCTTTTCAAGACCGGTGGGATAAACTATTTTTTCGATATTATAGCCGCTTGTTCTCTGGAGAGGGCAATTTAAAAAAGTGTTTTTCGGTCTTCTGAAATTAAACTGAGATGCGCCGTAGAAAACAGACATAACATCTGTACCACGACCATAGTACACCGTCTCTTCTCCCTCTTCGTTTGTAACAGTAAAAGAGCTTGCCGGTTTTCCGTGAAGAATACTATTATTATCTAACGAGTCAGCGGGCAGTGTGCTTCTTGTATATTGTATTGTTTTTGGCTCTTCATCAGGGGTCGTACAATAGGAAATACCTGCGGCGCTTATGGATATTTCTCTCCCATAGGTGTCTATTATTTTTTCAGGCAAGGCGTATTCTGTCATAACATCGTTTACAAGACGTGAACCATAGATATATTGAATTTTATCACCATAGTCGTTTCTGACTTGTTTTATCTTCATAAGAGGTCTTGAATCTATCCCTCCTACTACATTATCATGCATATAGTAGATGAGATAATTTCTTGTATCGAATGCCACAAAGTTGTATGTTGTGCCGTCGTCCAATACCTGCTCTTCAAGATATTTTGTATACTGCACAACATCACCATTATCCGGTATAATGTTTGACCAAAAGCTTATAACCTGGCCGGTAGAGGTATAATATCTGATTCTGTACGTAGCATTATATGAGTGGACAGCTCCATCAATATCCACAAAAACGCCACTATAAGAATAATCTTTTGTTTTTACTCCACTGGAGGTTTCTGATTCTTTTTCATCTACGCTCGAATATGCATAGGGCAAGTCAAAAAACCAGCCATTACCTATACCGGTATGATTTGAATTAAGATTTACATTATGCAGATTATAATTAGTCAGTTCTTTTTCTGTCAATTCTTTAACTTCAACAGAGCTGTCATAAGTGAGAGTTATGCCTGTATCAGACATTTTATCCAATATATCCTCATATCTATAGCAAGGCACATCATTTTCTTCCCGACCAAACTCAGCTATGGAGTCAAAATCACTTACACAACAGCCATCGTACATATAGATATAGAACTCATCATTTGAAGTCGGATCGTAGC
>JAZUOB010000051.1:0-10187 GCA_045604425.1 Clostridia bacterium | reverse complement strand
ATGGACCTTGAAAACATACCCAAAACAGAAGAGGGCAAAGCTGATTATTCTGAAGACTTTTTTGGAAAAAGTACAAATCTTACAGTTAGCGGTCAGTTGAATGTTGAAACGTTTTGTATGGCGTTTAGAAATGTTTATACTTTTGGACCAACATTTAGAGCAGAGAATTCAAATACTACACGTCATGCTGCAGAGTTCTGGATGATAGAACCTGAAATTGCTTTTGCTGAACTTCAGGACAACATGGACCTTGCTGAAGATATGCTTAAATATATAATCAACTATTGTTTGGAAAACGCACCCGAAGAAATGGAATTCTTTAATAATTTCATCGACAAAGGTTTGCTTGCCAGACTTGATAATGTTGTGAACAGTGATTTTGCTCATGTGACATATACAGAAGCTATTGAAATTTTGTCTAAGAAAAATGATGATTTTGATTATCCTGTGCATTGGGGATCAGATTTACAGACAGAGCACGAAAGATATCTAACTGAAGAAGTATTTAAACGTCCTGTGTTCGTAACCGATTATCCAAAAGAAATCAAAGCTTTCTACATGAAACAAAATCCGGACGGCAAAACTGTTGCTGCTATGGACCTTCTTGTACCCGGTATAGGCGAAATTATTGGCGGTAGTCAGCGTGAAGAGAATTATGATGTTCTTATGAACAGAATAAATGAACTGGGATTAAACCCTGAGGACTATCAGTGGTATTTGGATACAAGAAAATATGGCACAAACAAACATTCAGGATACGGTTTGGGATTTGAAAGAGCCGTAATGTATATTACCGGTATGAGTAATATACGTGATGTACTTCCATTCCCAAGAACAGTTGGAACTGCTGAATTTTAATGAACTGCAGGGCGGTTTTATCCGCCCTGATTTTGATTGGAGATAGCAATGAACGCAATTTTTAATATCATTATAATAGGTTTAATTCTGTATTTTGCTTTTAAATTTCATGTATTAGTAGGATTTTTGGCATTAGTTGTACTCGGAATAATCGGGTACATATCTAATTATCCAAGAATTATGGCAGGACGTGCTAACGCAGAATTTGCTCAAAATAATTATGATAAAGCTTTGAAATTATACGAAAAAGCATATAAGTCTAATAATAGGAAGTATACTGTGGATATTTCTTATGCACAAGCGCTTTTAAAAACAGGGAAACCAGAAGCTGCACTTGAGATTCTCAACAAAATTCTTGGTCTTAGGATAACAAAGGATTTAAGAAGACCTGCAACCATGATAAGATGTATGATAAAATACAAATTAAATGATTTGGAAGAAGCATATGAAGATGCAACTGAATTATTTGAAGATGGATACACAACATCAAATATGTATGGTATACTGGGATTGTTGATGCACGAAAAGAACGAGCCGATAGAAAAGATTACAGAGTTTTGTTTGACAGCATATGATTATGATGCTGACAACAGAGATATTGTAGACAATCTTATTTTGTGCTACATAAAACAAAATAAACCTGATGAAGCTATCGAACTTGCAAAAGCTTTGACAGAAAACTATCCGTATTTTGTTGAAGCTTGGTATCATCTGGCTGAAGCTTATTTGTTAGCCGGTGATAAATTAAATGCTAAATCATCTTTGGACAAGACACATGACTGCGAAAGATCATATTTGACAACAATAACAGAAGAAGAAATCCAGGATATGTATAAAGAATTAAATTAGAGGTGTTATTATGACCCCGTTGGCTGATTGGCTTAGACCTGACACATTGGATGATGTGGTTGGTCAAGAACACTTGATAGGTGAGGGAAAGATACTACGGAATGTAATCGAAAAAAACGAAATTCCCAATATGATATTTTATGGTCCATCCGGTGTAGGTAAGACAACTATAGCAAACATAATTGCAAGCAGAACAGGAAAACAAATTTTCAAGCTTAATGCAACTACAGCTTCTGTATCTGACATAAAAGACATCGTCAAATCCTTAGATGGATTGATGGGAATTAACGGTGCTTTGTTGTATCTTGATGAAATACAGCATTTCAACAAAAAGCAGCAACAATCGCTTTTGGAATTTATGGAAAATGGGAAGATAACTCTTATTGCAAGTACTACTGAGAATCCATATTTCTATGTGTATAATGCGGTTTTATCAAGAAGCGTTGTTTTTGAATTTAAGCAATTATCACCAATAGATATTCAAAAAGCGCTATTTCGTGCTGTAGACAAGCTTTCTAAGTCAAAATACCCGGGGCTTAGAGCACAAGAAAGTGCTCTTGTTCACATTTCTCATACTTCTGGTGGTGATGTTAGGAAAGCTTTAAATTCACTTGAAATATCAGTTCTCGCTGCCAGACCCGATTCTGACGGTATGCTTTATATTGATTTGGAAATAGCAGAGCAAGCAACTCAGAAAAAGTCTATGAGATATGATCGTGACGGTGATTCACATTATGATATTTTGAGTGCGTTTCAAAAAGCAATGCGTGGATCTGACCCTGATGCTGCTGTTCATTATTTGGCACGTTTGCTTGATGCTGGAGATATGCAAAGTGCGATAAGGAGAATGCTTGTATGCGCAAGTGAAGATGTAGGACTTGCGTATCCGATGGCACTTGTTGTTGCAAAAGCTGCGGCAGACTCTGCATTGATGCTTGGTATGCCTGAAGCCAGAATTCCTTTGGCGGAAGCGGTGATTTTGATTGCAACAGCCCCAAAATCAAATTCTGCAAATAACGCAATTGATGCCGCTATGGAGGACCTTTCGTCAATTGATTGTGGAGACGTTCCGTCAAATTTAAAAGATTCTCATTATAGCGGAGCTGAAAAATTAGGTCATGGTGATGGATATTTATATCCTCATAGTTATGAAAATCATTATGTACATCAACAGTATTTACCTGATAACATAAAAGACAATTGTTATTATAATTTTGGGGATAATAAAACCGAAAAGGCCGCAGAGGCTTATTGGAAACAGATTAAAGGAGATAAATAGTTTTTTTTGAAAGGACAATATTATGGAAGTATTACAACTACCGGTTGCGGTGCTGAGGGGAATGGTAGCACTACCTCATAATGACATTTCCTTCGATGCCGGAAGAAAAGAGACTGTTTTAGCAATAAATCAAGCCTTAAAAGGTAATAAAAAAATCTTTTTGACTCTTCAAAAAGATATTACACAAGACAAAGTATTAGCAGATTCAGGACATACTGTTGGCGTAATTGGAACTGTGACTCAGACTATGAAATTACCCGGTGGTATAACAAGAGTTATAGTCAAATGTGAGTCCAGAGGCGAGATTCTTGCTTGCTATAAAAAATCTTACTTATACGCTGATGTTACACCTATTTGCGATGTGATATATACAGATGAAATTACATATGATGCTCTTGCGAGAGAACTAAAAGCTAAATTTCAGGACTATTTTGCAGCTGATGACAGAATGAATCCTGATGCATATATGTGGGTATTGTCAAATACTGATTATTCTGCATTATGCGATGCGATTTGTGCCAACGTTCCTTTTGATACTGATATAAAACAAGAAATTCTTGAAACATACGATGTAGCAGAGCGAATTAAAATATTGCTTGTACGTCTGGCGGCTGAAACAGAATTGATTATGATTCAGTCTAAAATTGATAAAGAAGTAAAAAATCAAATCGATAAAAACCAAAAAGAGTACTATCTTCGAGAGCAAATGAAAGTTATTGAACGTGAGCTTGGAGATAGGGATGGTTTAGGCGAAGAAATAAAGGAATATGAAAAGAAAATAAGCACGTTAACAATCGATGATGTTCACAAAGAGAAATTATTAAAAGAAGTCTCAAGACTTTCAAAATTTGGATATAACAGTTCTGAAAGCGCAGTTATAAGAACTTATCTTGATTATGTTCTCAGTCTTCCATGGGGGATTAAAACAGAAGAAAATCTCGATATTGATAATGCATCATCAATACTTGAAAAAGACCATTTTGGACTTGAAAAAGTGAAAGAAAGCGTTTTGTTGAATCTGGCAGTACGTAATTTTAATGCTCGCGGTTCGAATATTCTTTGTCTTGTAGGGCCTCCGGGGGTTGGTAAAACATCTATAGCAAAATCGATTGCTTCTGCACTTGGCAGAAATTATGTGCGTGTATCACTTGGTGGTGTACATGATGAAGCGGATATACGTGGTCACAGAAAAACATATATAGGTGCCATGCCTGGTAGGATTATGTCTGCGGTTTCTCAATCAGGAGCATCCAATGCTTTGATTTTATTAGACGAAATTGACAAGGTCGGCTCTGATTATAGAGGTGACCCGTCTGCAGCTTTGCTCGAAGTATTGGATAGCGAACAGAATTTTGCATTTAGAGACCATTATTTAGAAATTCCATTTGACCTTTCTGATATAATGTTTATAACTACGGCTAATACACTTGATACAATATCCAGACCTTTATTAGACAGAATGGATGTTATAGAAGTTACTGGATATACAAGAGAAGAAAAGCTAATGATTGCAAAAAAACATCTTTGGCCAAAAGCATTAGAGAAAACCGGAATGAAAGGTAAAAACATACGTATCATTGACAGTGCTATTTGTGAAATTATAGATTATTATACAAGAGAGTCCGGCGTACGCAGGCTAGAACAACTACTTATAAAGCTGTTGTCAAAATCGGCAGTTTTGTATATAAAAGAAAATAGAAAATCATTATCTATAACAAAAAAAGCTGTTCTAAATATGCTTGGAAAGCGATTATATCATTTTGAACCAAAAACTGAACATAATGAAATAGGAATTGTTCGAGGTCTTGCATGGACGGCTGTAGGTGGTGAAACCTTAAGCGTTGAAGTAAATGTAATGGAAGGTGCCGGAAAGGTTGAGCTTACCGGAAAGCTTGGAGATGTGATGAAGGAATCTGCACTCACTGCTATCAGTTATTTGAGGTCAGTCAGCAAAGAATACAATATTCCGAAATTTACATCAAAGAAAGATATACATATTCATGTGCCTGAAGGTGCAGTGCCCAAAGACGGTCCCTCTGCCGGAATTACAATGGCAACTGCAGTATTTTCTGCTTTAACTGGTAAAAAAGTGAGAGCAGATATTGCAATGACAGGCGAAATCACACTGCGAGGCAGAGTTCTTATGGTTGGAGGAATCAAAGAAAAGGTGCTTGCAGCTCATAGAGCCGGTATTGACAAAATAGTATTACCTTTTGAAAATACAAAAGACCTTGATGAAATACCTGAAAACATAAAAGAACAGATGACTTTTATTCTTGTAAAAACAATGGATGAGGTTCTTAAGACCGTTATAGAAAACTAAAAAGTAGGCTTTACAGCCTACTTTTTATTATGTTGATTTTTTTATGACCATAGAATTCTAGCAATTTTATGGCTTCTTGATTTATGATCTCACCGGCTGTTACAATGGGAACAGCAGGTGGACAAGAAACGCAAGTATCTGCGCAAATTGAACCTTCTGATTGATGTATATCTATATTTTCAAAAGGTAATAAAAAAGCTTCATTGGGTGATAATCCTCTTTCAAATTTTGGTTGAACAGGGGGGTACACCGCTTTTTTTGGGGAAATTTCTAAAAGTGCATTGTGAAGTTTTGCTAAATCTTCCTCTGAATTTTCAGGTGTAATCATAAAAACTATATTTGTTTTATCATAGTATTCACATTGTATTTGAAATTTTTTCAATATAGAGTGTAGAAATTCGCCATTTGTTTCTATAGTAAGTTTTAATGGGTCAGTGTCCAGAACAGAATATCCTTGTTCTTTCAATGACTTTTTTATGCTTTCAACTTTTTGTATACATCTATCCAGTTTTTCTTTGAAACCATTATAAATATATTTGTTAGCCAAGTCCAAAGAATCCAATGTAAGATATGATGGGCTTGTAGATGAAAAAGCAGACATAGCATGATTTATAAGGTGTGAAAATCTACTCTTGCTTTTTTTTGATATATGTAAATAGGCACCACCGGTCAGGACGGGGAGTGTTTTGTGTGCTGAGTCACAGCACATATCTGCACCTAGATGTATTGGATGTAAGTCACAGAATTTAAGATAAGCGCCGTGAGCATTATCTACAACTAGAGGAATGTCTTTTTTGTGACATAATTTTGCTATAGATTTAATATCACTTGTTTCTCCAAGATAATTAGGGGAGGTAATAAACATAGCTATAGGATTGCTTATTTCGAGTAGTGCTTCTTTAATTTCATCAACTGTAGCAATTCCTGAACACAATGATTTTCTGTTTTGAGGATATATCCATTTGATATTTATATTTAATTGAGCACATGCATAAATAAATGATTTATGTACATTTCTAACAGCGATAATTGTTTTTTCCGGATTCTTATCGCTTGATAAAACAAGTGAATAAAGCATAGTTTTAATGCATAATGTAGAGCCTTCTGTTGAATAAAAAGTAGCACCTGTGTCGAATAATTGGGTGGCGTTTTTTTGACTTTCGGATATAATCCCGTTTGAAGAAGTTAAAACATCTGCACCATCAATTTCTGTAATATCGAACAGCTCGGGGCCTAAAAACTTTTGACCTTTGTGCCCGGGCATGTGAAATCTGGACATCTTCGACTCTGAATATTGTTTTATAAAATCATAGATTGGAGTATTCATTATAATTCTTCCATTTCAAGTTGCATCATTATAGCACATTCAATTCTCTTTTTGAACAGCTCGCAGCCATACTTGTATACACCTTTAATATCACCTGTAGCATGATAGGAATTAGCTGCGCATCCGCCGGCACAATAGAGCTTTGCCCAACACTCTTTACATTCAGGTCTGGAATATGCATTACACTGTCTAAACTCGTCCTGAATTGCAGAATTTTGAACACCGTCAAAAATATTGCCCAGTTTATATTTTTCATCGCCGACAAATTGGTGACAAGGATAGAGATCACCCCAGGGTGTAACTGCCATATATTCAGTACCTGAACCACAGCCAGATATACGCTTATAGATGCATGGACCGTTTTTAAGGTCAAGCATATAATGATAAAATGTAAATCCGTTTCCGGCTTTTTTTCTTTTAATCATGGTTTTTGCCAGTAGTTCATACTGTTCTAAAAGTACTGGCAAATCTTTGTCAGTTAGTGCGTATGGATCATCAGGAGGACATACCACAGGTTCCATACTAAGCTCTGTAAAACCAAGGTCGGCCATGTGAAGGATATCATTTGTAAAATCAGTATTATTATGAGTAAATGTACCTCGTATATAATAATCTTTATTTCCGCGTTTGCTTACCAGGTCTTTGAATTTTGGAATGATACTATCGTAGCTACCTTTGCCATTATAATCCACTCTGAACTTGTCATGAATTTCTTTTCTTCCGTCAAGACTTAAAACAACATTAGACATTTCTTTGTTACAAAATTCAATAACCTCATCATCAATCAAGACACCGTTTGTTGTAAGAGTAAATCTGAAATTTTTGTTGTGTTCTTTTTCAATGCTACGGGCATATTGAACCAGTTTTTTTACGGTTTCCCAGTTCATCAAAGGTTCCCCGCCGAAAAAATCAACTTCAAGGTTGTGCCTGTTTCCGGAATTTTTAATTAGAAAGTCAAGAGCAGCTTTTCCTGTTTCAAACGACATTAATCCTCGATCACCCTGATATTTTCCTTGACTTGCGAAACAATAAGAACAATTAAGATTGCATGTGTGTGCTACATGAAGACATAATGCTTTGATTTCACGGGTCTTATTATCGAGAAAGGGAATAAGTTCTTCGTATGTATCAGGGGTGAAAAGCTTTGATTCTGATTTTAACTGTTCTATATCATCAAAGCAATCATATATTTCACTTTCGTCTATATTATATGCTGCTTTGATTTTTTGTGCAATTTGTTCTTTTGTGTAGTCAGGATACATTTTTATTATGTCGTATGCTATATCATCTACAATATGAATCGAGCCACTGCATGTATCCAGTACTATATTTTTATTGTTTAGTTTATATTGATGAATCATAGATTCCTCCATAAAAAAGTGCCGCCTCAATGGGTGGCACAGATATTATTATTTATTTTGGTTTTCACACTGTTGATTTATAGCGCCACATGAAGTTTTGCAAGCAGACTGACATGAAGTCTGGCATTCTCCGCAGCCGCCTTTTTTAGCGCTTTTACAAAGATTAAGAGTCTCTATTGTTTTAATTCTTTTCATTTTGATTGCTCCATTCTAAAAATATTCGGAATATGTAATCCGTACTAAAAGATTATAACATATAATCCATATTATGTCAAGGTATATTTGGTTTATCTGATAAAATTTGTTCTTTCAGTTTTTGATGTATCAGGAAGCATAATACCCTCTTTTTTTCCAAGTTCAATACACTTTAGAAGCCATGCCATATTAAGACCGATATTTCGCATTGTTTGTAATCCTTCCAAGTCCTTTAAAACATCCTGAGGACTACTTCCGTGCACCATGTTCCAATAGGTAGATGATATTACAGGCATCTGTGCAATTGTAAAATACTTATTGAGTACATCAATTGATGATGTCGTTCCGGCTCTTCTGGCAGAAGCAATAGCTGCTGCGGGTTTGTGAGCAAAAACACTGCTGCCTGCATAAAAAACCCTGTCTAATACAGATAGAATTCTGCCTGACGGATGGGAGTAATATACAGGAGTGCCAAATACAAAGCCGTCGCAATCCTTAGCTTTTGAAATAATTTCATTTACACAGTCATCGTCAAATACACACTTGTTGTCTAATTTTCTGCAGGACATACATCCGATGCAATCTCTTATTGGGTCGATTCCTATGAAATATAATTCTGTATCAATACCTTGTGTGTTAAGAGTATTGGCTATTTCATCTAACGCAGCTTTCGTGCAGCCATTTTCTTTTGAACTTCCGTTAATAAGTAAAACTTTCATATAATTCAGCTCCTTTTGATTATTTCGTCAGGTCTTTCCAATGTGATATTTCCCATCTTGTTTGCTCTGAATTCGTCTATAAGCATTTTTGCAGTTCGTTCAGTATCAATTTCTCCGCCGGATATTACAAAACCGCGTTTTCTGCCAATAAGCTCAATGATTTCATAAGTTTCAAGAGAGAATATATCTTCTGTTATTTTATATCTTGCTTTTAAAAGTTCCGGATAGTGTTTTATTATATAATCAACTAAATTATATGACAACAATTCAATATTTATAATCTCGTCTTTTATTGCTCCAGTGATGGCAAGGTTTTCTGCCACTTTTTCATCAGTGAATTTTTGAGGCAAAATACCAGGTGTATCGAGTAGCTCGCAATTTCCTCTAATTCTAATCCATTGTTTGCCTTTTGTCACTCCGGGTTTGTTTCCGGTTACTGTACTTGCTCTGCCCACCAGTTTGTTTATAAGACTTGATTTTCCGACATTTGGAATTCCTATCATCATCAATTTAAGTGTTCTGCGTCTGCCTTTTGCAAGGTCTTCATTTATTTTATCTGAAACAAGTTTTTCGGATTCAGTAAAAATTTTATTTATACCTTCTCCGGTAAAACAACTGATAGGTACAACTTTTATGCCCTTTAAAGCAAAATGTTCAATCCACTGTTTTGAAACAGCTTTGTCTGATAGGTCATACTTATTCATAACAATAAGTCTTTTTTTGCTTTTAAGCATGTCATCAAAATACGGATTTCTGCCTGAGTAGGGAATACGTGCATCAATGATTTCAACAACAACATCCACAAGCTTTAAATTTTCTTCAATAATTCTCCGAGTTTTTGCCATGTGACCGGGATACCAGTGTATTGCTTTTTTTTGAATTCCGGTTTGATTTTGATTCATAACAAAAAACTCCTCTCTTGTTTATTTTGTAGTACCTATTTTAGTGAAAGGGAAAATACGCAGTTGCGATTTTCCAATGACAGCTTCGTACGGAACCTGACCTAAAGAAGAAGATCTGCTGTCTGTACTGTGAAATCTATTGTCACCCATTACAAATACATGGTCTTCCTGAACTGTCTGGGGGAAAGTCATTGAAGAGTCGATAGGGAAGGTGTCTCCGTTATAATATGGCTCGTCTATAACTTTATTATCTACATAAACTTTACCGTCGATGAGGTCAATTGTCTGTCCTGGAGATGCAATAACTCTTTTTACATAAAATTTATTTTTATACTGCTTTGGAAGCTTTACATACTGAATCATTTTTTCTATAG
>JAZUOB010000050.1:0-3852 GCA_045604425.1 Clostridia bacterium | reverse complement strand
GTTATAATGAATTCTTTGTACCGCTTGAAATGGGTGCATATTCAAATGACGCTCAGACTCTTACTATCACAGCAGAAAAAGATGGCGAGAATATTGGTACAATTACACGCAGCGGCATACTCGTAGGTGATGTATATTACGGAAGCGGTCAGTCGAATATGGAAAGAAAGTTCTGGGTTACATCATCCGAAATAAAGGCTGGAAAGAGCAGTATATATACTCCTGCAGAGGAAGTTGACTTTGTGAATGAGTACAAAGCACTTGGAGACAAACTTGGTGCTAAAAATGTACATTATTTCAGCACAATGACAGAGAAAATAGAGACTTCCCGTCAGTCTTGGGATCAGGAGGAGCTTGCTGCCAAAGAAGTATGGAAGAAGCTGGACGTAAACAATATCAACACTACAAACGAAACTATGGTGCGCATGGCGGGAGCTATCTATGATATAACCGCAGAAAATGATGATGTTCCTATCGGTATAGTTATATGCTGTCAGGGCGGAACTCCACTTGCAAAGTGGGTGAGTCGTGACAATCTTCTGAATTCCGGATGCTTTGACAAAAGTGCAATTGATGACTATGAAGCCAATATAACTAATCCGAACAATGCATCCTACTGGGCAAGTCATACAGACCTTTATTACGACGGTGTTCGCTCAGTAATGCCATATACAGTCAAAGCTGCAGTATGGTATCAGGGTGAAAGTGATACAACAGCACATTATGACAAATATCTCAAAGCTTTGATTAGCGAAATGAGAGAAGGTATGAGAAATGAAAATCTTCCATATCTTATAGTTCAGTTCCCTGGTTATGAGTCATCATTGTCAGACAACTGGGGCAGACAAAGACTTCAGCAGTGGAATGCACAGACACTTGGAAATGTTTATACAGTAGTTACAAACGATTCAGGTGATAATAACAACATTCATCCTGCAAACAAGGATATAGTAGGTGAAAGACTTGCAAGAATGTTGCTTGCAAAGGTGTTTAAAGAAGATGTAGCATATACAGGTCCTACATTCGAGAGTGTTGATTACTCTAAAGGAACAGCCACAATCACAGTTAACACCTATGGCGGTACACTTTCAAAATATGATTCTACTGTAGGTTCACCTGCCTTTGAAATCACCACGGACGGCGGAAAGACATGGAAGTCTGCTACGTCTATTACAGTTAACGGAGATTCAATTATAGTAAGCAACCCTGCTGTGACCGATGAGGTCAATGGTGTTCGTTATGCATACGTTGAATCAGTACTTAAGTGTATATATGCAGACTTTGGTGATACAAAGCTTCCGCTTGTACCTTTTGATACAACATTCGTGTTTACCAATCTTAAATAAAATATATAATAGGTCTGTAAAAAACTGGTTTTTTTACAGACCTTTTTCTATTATGTATAGAAATGCTTTTTTACATTTTCTTTTAATTAAGATTGCATATTCTGTAGCACATTTTATGATTGTATTTGTCAAATTTGTCCTTTATAATTATATTATAAGTGTATATTATAATCGTTATTACCCAGAAAGGAGCAAATACATGAAAAAGAAGTTTACCAGGCTGACAAGTCTTGTTTCGGTTTTAGCTATTATGTCTATGCAGGTGCCTGTGATTTCACATGCCGCAGAGGACAACAATAATCTTCTGGCGGATTTTGACCCCGGCTTTGAGAAAAGAGCTGTTGGCACTGTTTTAGATAATACTGCATGGAAGGATAATAACTGGATTTCCAGAGGTACTGCTGTGGTAGTAGAAGGTACGGCACACAGCGGCAATAAGTCCGTAAAGATTACAGGCAGAAATTCAGGACCAAGAGCAGTTTTGAAAGATCTTGAAGAGGGTTCATCCTACTATGTATCTGCCTGGGTGTATACAAACCAGGCTGACAAGGTTATGCAAATAGGCATAGGTGGAGGTGTTTCTGACTTTTCGAAAGGAGATAACAAGTGGTCAGAGCAGGTTTCACTAAGTCAGGGTCAGTGGACTCAGGTCAGTGGGGTATTAGAAGCTCCGCCGGCATATGATCAGGCGGTTAATGGCACACTGAAAATTGCAGCCAATTCATTGTATTTAAATCCCGTTAATAACAATACCACTTGGGAAGATTTTTGGATAGACGATTTTGAAATACATAAGCTGGCGCCTGTTAACGAGAGAGAAGGAAATCTTCTTACAAACTCAAGCTTTGAGTCCGCAGAGGATACGCTTGACAATGTGGGCTGGAGAAACTCTACCGGTGAAAATGCATTTGCACGTGTATATTCTCCATCAGATGCGTCTCATGGAAATTACTATGCACGTGTTACAAACCGTACAACAAACTGGTCGTCTCCAAAGCAAATTATCACTGTTCAGCCTGATACATACTATTATGTTGCATCAAGCGTGCGTCTTGCATCTGAAACGTCCGGCGCTGTAAGAGCAAAAACAAGACTGCAATCAAGAACCGAAGGAGCAATGGCAATTACTGACCCGTACTATGGAACTGACAGTACAATTTCTGCCGGAGAGTATAAGAGAATACAGAAGGTTGTATACAACACCGATGCTACAGAAGCTCAGGTGTATGTACAGACTGATGAAACAATAGCATCAGGAAGCAAGGGCGCAGATCTTTGGATGGATGATTTTGTGGTTTTGCCTATAACTTCATCGGTACAAAACGGAGCTGTAGATGTGCTTCCAAACAGCAGCATTGTGCTTACAGTCCCAGAAGAGATTGAGGTAAATACTTCAACAGTTCAGATTGATAAGGGTGCCCGTGTCCTGAATGTTACAAGAGATGGAAGTGCCTGCACCATAGAGCTTGGCAGTATGGCAAACGGTGTTACATATACTCTTTCGCTAAGTACAGGACTGAACACAGACTGTACTCCGAAGTGGAGCTTTATGACGAGGGCAAATGCGTTAAGCCCATGGAGTCCTGACTTTGAAACTGTCTTCAACACAACAAAAAGTGATACAGAGCCTTATTGGCATATAAGCGGTTCCAAATCCCAAAGAACCAACGAAAAAGCTCACAGCGGTACATATTCTGTTAAGGTGACCGGACGAAGCGGCAATTTTAGCGGACCTCAGGCGCAGAACATACAAGTTCTTGCAGATAATACTTATCATGCATCTGCGTGGGTATATACAGACAGTCCTGACATGAAAGCACAGCTTACCTTCCAGGGAAGCAGTACAACCTACAGAACATCCAGCCAGTCTCTTACAAAAGGTGAATGGACAAAAATAAGCGGAATATTCACTCCTGAGTTGAGTCAGGGCGGCAAGCTTTTTGTACAGACTTCTGAGACAGCATCTCCATACAATGACATATATGTAGATGATTTTGATCTTGCAAATGTCACAGGTACTACACTTGAAATCAACACAAAAGGAAATCTTTTGAAAAATGCAGGCTTTGAACTTGGAGAGAAAACCCACTGGCGTACAAATGTTCCTAAATATGAAATTGTTCGCTCTGTAGATAATGCAAATTCCGGAAGATATGCAGCCAAAACTACCGCAAGAGATGCATCATATTCCACACCTCAGCAGTATGTACAGCTGACTCCTGACACTTATTATTATATTAGTGCTATGGCAAAGCTTGCAACCCCTGCGGATAACCCTATGGCTAAAATGCGTTTGCAGGTGGAGGACGGAAAGACTGATATCACCGTACCCGGAGATATCCATGATAAAGTTTTAAATGCAGATGAATATACCAAAATTAGTGCGGTGGTATATAATACTGATTCGGAAAGTGCGAAGGTGTATGTGAATGTTGCGGAAGCTGACACCTTTACAGACCTTTGGACAGATGACTATGCTGTTGTTCCGATTACATCGTCTGTTCCA
>JAZUOB010000049.1:0-2469 GCA_045604425.1 Clostridia bacterium | reverse complement strand
CAAAGAGCATATGACCAGATTTTGCATGATGTGTGTTTGCAAAATCTTCATGTGGTTTTTGGGGTTGACAGAGCAGGCATAGTGGGTGCTGACGGTGAAACTCATCAAGGTATTTATGATATTTCCTATTTATCATCAATGCCTAATATGACTAGTTTGTCACCAAGTAATTATATTCAGCTCCAACGGATGCTGGATTATGCTATCAACGAATGTACAGGCCCTGTGGCAATAAGATACCCAAGAGGTTGTGTTGAGCATATACAAAACGGTGATGAATTTATCCCAGATAAAGCAATGCTCTTAAAAGACGGAAGTGAAATAACAGTTTTCTCAACAGGCAGAATGATGGCAACTGCACAGAAAGCAGCAGAGCTTGTGGATGGTGTAAGATTGGTAGAAATTCCTACGATCAAGCCTTTGGATAAAAAGACAGTAATTGATATGGCACTTCCTATAACCTGCGTGATTGAAGACGGAGTGAAAATCGGAGGTCTTGGCGCTGCTATTGGCGCACTGTATTCAGAAAGTAATATTAACTCTCGCCTTCTTGTGCTCGCGTATCCTGATGAGCCTATAGTGCAGGGAACAATTGATGAACTGGATAAAAAATACGGACTTGATGCCGAAAGTATAGCAGAACGGCTTATGGAATTGAAAGGATGAATGGGATTTGGAAAAAGTGAGACTTGACGTTTTTCTCACATCAAATAATCTTGTATCAGGAAGAGAACGTGCAAAAGCATTGATAATGGCAGGACAAGTATTTGTAGACAATCAAAAAGCCTTAAAAGCAGGCATGATGATAGACGCTGATTGCAAGACGGTAGAAGTTCGCGGGGAACAACTTAAATATGTAAGTCGCGGCGGGCTGAAGCTTGAAAAAGCCATGCATGTATTTCCTATAAACTTAAGCGGCGTGGTGGCTATGGATATTGGAGCATCTACCGGAGGTTTTACGGATTGCATGCTTCAAAACGGAGCAAAAAAAGTTTTCAGCGTGGATGTTGGTTATGGACAGTTTGCATGGAAGCTTCGTAATGATGAGAGAGTTGTGAATATGGAGCGTACCAATATAAGACATGTCACACCCGAACAAATTGGCGAAAAGCTTGATTTTGCATCAATCGATGTATCTTTTATCTCTTTAAAACTTGTACTACCTGTAGCTTGCGCGCTTTTGAAAGATAATGGTGAATTGGTTGCTCTTATCAAACCTCAGTTTGAAGCCGGCAGGGGGCAGGTAGGGAAAAAAGGAGTTGTGCGCGACAGCTTGGTTCATGAACAGGTTATACACAATGTTATTTCCTATGCCCAAAGCTCCGGATTTTTTGTATCAGGCCTTGAATACTCTCCTGTTAGAGGACCGGAGGGAAATATAGAGTATTTGGCTTGGCTTACTAAAGAAGACAAAGGCTTTGTAGCAGATGATGCATTTATTCGTGAGCTTGTAAAAAAATCACATGAAAATATATAACAGAGGTAGGATATGTTTCTTTTAGATAGCTGTATTATTTCCCGAGGCTCCGGAAAAGCTAGAGCATATGCAAAGATAAATCTAACACTTGATATTAAAGGCAGACGACCTGACGGATATCACGATATTCAGACTATTATGCGAAGTGTAGATTTGTATGATAATATATCCGTTTGTATAACAGATACAAATTCTATCAAGGTCACATCGGATGCAGATTGGATGCCGGTTGGCCCTGATAATATTGCATACAGGGCAGCAGAACTATTTTTGAAAACATCAGAAATAACCTGCGGTTTGGATATTCATATACAGAAAAATATTCCGTCCGGTGCAGGTATGGGGGGCGGCAGTGCTGACGGAGCTGCTGTTCTTTGTATATTGAATAAACTGTTTGATGACAAGTTTTCTCTGGATAAGCTTATTGATATGGGAGCTAAAATAGGTGCTGATATACCATTTTGTATTGTGTGCGGCACTGCTCTTGCGGAAGGTATTGGAGAAAAGCTTACACCTATAAACACAACCGGTGAACTTCCTATAGTAATTATAAAGCCTGACGTTAGTATATCTACAAAAAAGATGTATGACTTGATTGACAAAACTCCGATTTCAAAACGGCCTGACACTATTAAAATGAAAAAAGCTCTTGAGTCAGGTGATGTTTATGCTGTAAGTGACCGCTTGTACAATGTAATGGAGCTTGCTGCAATTATGCAACACGAGGTTGTAGGAGATGCATGTCAGGATCTTGTCAAAGCAGGCGCACTCAATGCTATAATGACAGGTAGCGGCTCGGCGGTGTTCGGTGTGTTTGAAACAAAACAAAAAGCCGACGAAGTACAAAAGCGGCTTTTTGGGAAATACAAATATGTATACAGCACCAAAATGCTATAACATTTGTTTCAGAAATTTTACAAATACAACTACATATTGTGTGATGCGTAATCAAAAATTAATCAAAATCATAATTTAGTTGTTGCACAATACAT
>JAZUOB010000048.1:0-2562 GCA_045604425.1 Clostridia bacterium | reverse complement strand
AGTGTAGTTTTGCCGCATCCTGATTTTCCGCACAGTGTTATAAACTCGCCGGAATTTACTTTAAAGCTTATATTATCGAGGGCTTTGTTTTCTCTTGTCGGATACTTGAAGCTTAAATTTTCGACCTTAATGATTTCCATCTTCTCACCTCCCATACTTCAATTATTACAGGGCATATACAAAGGAGCAGGTACGAAAGAAATATGCTCATTTGATATATTGAAAACTCTGCCGATGTCATGTACGGAAAATATGCAAAGTGCACCTTGCCCATAATACTTCCAAGAAGTGTGTATAATCCCAAAAAGATTATACATATAAGAGCTTTTTTGTCTCGTTTGTCAAAAATGAATATTGAAAAGGCTGTGCGCCCAGGCTGACCGAAGCCTCTGGACTTCATGCTGTCTGCTGTTTCAATGGCATTTTCAAGTGCCCATGTGGTCATAATAGACATAGTGCCAAGTCCCCGCTTCGCTCTTTTTATAATGCTGCCTTTGGATATATCCCGACCTATGCATTTTTCTGCGTTTATCACAATTTTCAGCTGATTTGCAAATCTTGGGACAAACCGCAGCGTCATGGATATTACAAGGGACAGCATAGGTATAATTCTTCCAAAAAGATATATAAATTTATCACTGGTCATAATCTCATTATAGCAGCTAAACCAACATATAACACTGATAATCATAAAAGCTGTCATAATGCCATAAACCATAGATTCAAAAGTCACAGGATTTCCGCTTGGAAGATACCAAATAACAGTTGTGCCGGCATGATTAAAGGCAGGATTTAAAAGTGCCATTATAATAATCATAGGCAGCATATATAACAGGTTTGTCTTTATAGCATGTGTGCCTTTTAACATCACTGAATACAAAAATGCCGAAACAGATGATATAAAAAGACAAACAGGGTGCATAAAAAAGCATGAAAAACCTATAACAAAAGCAAAATATATAAAATTTATAATTGGATGATAGCTTTTAAATTCATTCATATATACTATTCCTCTTTTTGATTTAATCCGGAAGAGGCGCCTACATCGGCCCCTAAGTTACAAGTGTACACCCATTCCACTTTGTCTCCTGCTTTCAGCTGATAACGTGAGCAGCCGTGATTTGGAAACTGACCATTTACTTTATACGTCCAACCTGAAAGCTCTCCGCAATCAAATTCGTATATATTGCCAATGCCTTCAATATATGCACTGTTATATATAGGGGTGTTTGTGTACTCCATATGTATTTTGTTTTGTTTCATTTCTCTCAAAAGCAGATTGAAAACACTTTCACCTTCATAGAATAAAACAGTCTTCTCTGCAAATATAATTCCGTCTTCTGGAACAACATCTTTTTTGTTTTTGTCAAGATATGATATATTATCTAATATTGTATCACATCTTACAGACAAAGTGCAAGTAAGTTTTTCATCTGTTGTTACAAAATTTTCCGAATTTGCTGAAATAGGCTGCTGGGTAGTGGTAGGTTCTTTTATATATTCGTCTTTACCGGTGTCGTTGTAGACGTTTATGTCTATATCAGTATTTGCATTGTTTGAAATGTCAGCAGAAGCTTTTTTTGTATCTTTGTTTTGAGGTATGTTTTCCACCGGTGTAGTATCTTCTTTTATGTTGATGTTTTCTTCTGTAGGTTGTATAGTGGGTGAAATTGTTTGGGTAGGGAGTGTGTTTTCGGAGTTGATATTTGTTTCACTAAGACCCGGAGTGTTTCCCCCTTGCCAAAAAGCAAAAGCAAGTATTACTGCTACAATCAATACACCAATTAGTTTGTTCTTGTGTTTTATCAAGTTTTTCACATCCTATATTAGATTTGCCTGACATAGTATATTATACAGCATTTGTGCAATTTCGCCTCGTTTTGCCGGAGCTTGTGGAAGGATTTTCGGTGCATCATCATCCATGATACTTGTTTTATAACAAAATGCAACAGACTCTTGCGCCCAGCTTGATATATTTATGTAGTCAGAAAAAGCACACAAAACATCTCTGGCTTCTGTTGTGTCTATATTGGTGTTTAATCCTGAAAGCTTGGCAGCTCGTGTAATCATGACAGCAGCTTCTTCATGGGTTATTGTCCCGTTTGGATTGAATTCAGTTTCGGATACACCTTTTATAATACCGTAGTGATATGCAGTATTTACATAGCTATAAAACCAATCGTTTTTTGTTACATCTTCAAAAACTGAATTGCTTTTTTGAACAAGTCCAAGACCCCTTGATATAATTGTGGCAAATTCCGCTCTTGTCATTGTGTTTTCAGGTTCAAATCTGTTTTCTGTTTTTCCGTTTATAATACCTCTTGCTGACAATGCTTCTATGGCAGTTTTGTTTTTGTGTGCTGAAATATCCACAAAGGTTTTATTGGGATTTGTTATTTCCATTTTTTGAACATCCGGATTTTTTTGTGAAAGTCCTATAGTATTAAGTGCTGCAACATCATTCATGTTATAAAGTGAACTTTTACCTTTGTTTGCACGCTCCAGTGCAACAAGTGCATAAAAACATTGCTCGGTTGCCATTTGGTTTGTATCGTCTGTGTG
>JAZUOB010000047.1:0-6091 GCA_045604425.1 Clostridia bacterium | reverse complement strand
CTTCCTCAGCATCAGCAAGCTGAGCATTCCCTTTTTGGATTATACCAAGTGTCTTTGAAATAGATTCATTGAGCACATCTTCAAGAAATACCACATCTCCATCACGTGTAGAAAGCTTTTTGTCAGGGAATTTTACAAGACCAAAGCCTACATGGATACATGACTTGGCAAAATCTCCGCACATTTTACCTACTACAGAGAATATTTGTCTGAAGTGCAACGCCTGCGGCATACCTACTACATAAATATTTTTATAAAAGTCATATGTTCTGTGTCTGTACAAAGCTGCAGCTATATCTCTTGTGGCATAAATGGTTGTCCCGTTTGATTTAAGTATCATACACGGCGGCATATCTTCTTCGGATAAGTCTACTACCATAGCACCTTCGCTCTCTACAAGGAGATTTTTGTCTTTTAAAATCTGCACTACTTCATCCATTTTATCGCTATAAAAGCTTTCGCCATTATAGGAATCAAAAGAGATATCCAGCATATCATATACTCGTTTAAATTCTACAAGAGATACTTCCCTGAAGTACTTCCAAAGCTTTGTAGTTTCTTCATCACCTGATTCTAAAAGTCTAAAATACTCTCTCGCTTCATCTTCAAGTTCAGGTTGCTCCTTTGCAACCTCATGAAAATGTACATAAAGTTTCAGAAGCTCATTGATTGGGTCTTTTTCAATTACAGAAGAATCTCCCCAGCGCTTATATGCACTAATGAGTTTACCAAACTGTGTACCCCAGTCACCCAAATGATTTATTTTTACTGTCTTATATCCAAGAAAAGAATATATTTTGTCAAGACTGTTACCTACAGCTGTAGAAAACAGGTGTCCTATATGAAAAGGCTTTGCGATATTTGGTGATGAAAACTCCACCAATACTGTCTTGCCTGAACCTTCATCTGATTTACCATAGTCTTCACCTTTAGAAAACACTTCTTCAAGCTGTGTCTTTGCAAATTCACTGCGCGAGAAAAAGAAGTTCAAATAACCACCGGCTACAGCTACTTTATCAACAAAATCAAGCTTTGGAATTTTTTCTGAAAGCTCCTTTGCTATAACGGGAGGCGCCTTTCTCATGACCTTTGCAAGCGTAAAGCATGGAAATGCCAAGTCGCCCATATCCGGATTAGGTGGCACTTCCACCGCTGATGCTATCGCATCCTGTTGTATATCTGTAAGCTTTGATAATTGCTCTATTATTTGTTGTTTGAAATCCATATTGCAAGCACTCTCCATTATTATCCTTTGATTTTCTCTTCGTAAGAATGTGACTCACTGCTGTGAGAATCAGACCTATGACGTCTTCTTTTTATAAGTGGACAAACATATTTTACCCACAATTCTCTATTCTTTGAAAGGTTTATCAACATTATTATATATATCACATCGGAACAGAATATAGGTATACTCTTTTTTATCCACCAATCAGGAATCATTTTCCCTCTATAAATGTAATATCCGATGCAAGGAACAACATATGCAATAATCATCTGTATCACATACAGAGTACATGTCTTTCTTCGGTCCCTGTCAAAACTATATCCAATCAACAGCCACATCATTGCAGACATATGGTTATAGAAAATGGATTCAGCGTTTCTTGACGCCCACTGAACATGACAGAACATCATATTCTCCTGCTTCATAAACTGTGCAACGTCAAAGTTCCACTCCCCTCTTGCTATGCACTGAAATGCCCACTGAAACATCCATACATTAGCAGCTAAATGAACTAAACAGAGAATATAGCAAAGTAGTTTTATCATATCCTTTTTGTCCAGCATATTCTTATGAGGATACATTATTGCCACAGGAAGCAACGCATGTGCCAATCCTACAATACAATATGCAAAATTGGAAATATTGAAATAACTGTGTTGTTCGAATTGAACAAACGAAGATATAATACCGAACACTTCACGGGTATGGCCCACCATATAAACTGCTGAAAATACAAAAGAAAGAAATGAAAAACCTAATACCAATGAGTTGCTATGACTTCTTTTATACAAAAAATCTACCCCTCTTCAGTTTATTTTAATCTTTTTAATTATATCATATCGGCTGAATTTATCAAGTATTTTTGTGTTATTTTTTGCTTATTTTTTTCATAAGCTCATAAATCTTTGCACAAGCATCATCTTTTTTGATACTCTGTAAATTTTTGCTCATGATTTCAAGAAGCTCTTTATCAGTACAAAGTTCAGTAATCTTTTTATAAAGACTGTCTCCTGAAAGTTTTGATTCCAAAAGCACCTTTGCACCGCCTTTGTTTTCTATCTCCCTTGCGTTTTGTTCCTGATGATTTCTCACAACATTAGGAGACGGAATAAGAAGTGACGGTTTTAACAATACCGCAAGCTCACTGATTGTAATAGCACCGGACCTGCTCACAACCAAGTCTGCTGCAGCCATTACCAAATGCATATCATTTATATATGGAACTATCCGGACATCATCGCCAAGGTCTATTCCCCTCTCTCTGACGATATCCATTATTTTTTCAAAGTTTCTGTCTCCGGTACCAAACAGGAGCTTTATTTTCTTCTCTTTTATTATCTTTGGAAGCATATCTAAAACTGCATCATTTATTCTGTCGGAGCCTAAGCTTCCGCCAAAGATAAGGACAAAGGGTTTTTCATCTTTAATACCAAGCTTTGCTCTTGCTTCAGCTTTGTTTGCACTCACTATCTCACCGCGTACAGGATTGCCTGTAACTACACATTTTGACTTATCTTTCATATGATTGACAGTCTCATCAAAGCTGACTGCTACATAATCTACATATTTTTCACTAGCTGATACTGTAAGACCGGGAAAAACGTTTTGCTCGTGTATCAGCGCCGGAACATTCATCTTTCCTGCTGCCATAGCCACAGGGCCGCTTACATATCCTCCTGTACACACAACACAATCCGGATTGAACTCCTGAATAAGCTTTTTGCACTTTTTCTCCGATGCATAAAGCTTTTTTATAACACTGAAGTTTTTGAGAAGATTTTTTCTGTTAAATCCCTCTACTTCGATATATTCTATATCATATCCGGCTCTGGGGACAAGTTTTGTCTCCAACCCTCTCTTTGTACCTATAAACAAAGCTTCAAAGTCTTCGTCACATGACGCACAGTGACCTGCAATTGATAATGCAGGATTTATATGTCCGCCAGTGCCACCGCCTGCAAATATAACTCTCATAAAAAATCAGCCTCACTTTCAAAGTCTGTTATGCTCATTCACAGATGACCTGGATATATTGAGAAGCACTCCCATCTCTATTAGCAAAACCATTATGGCAGTACCGCCATAACTGAAAAACGGTAAAGAAACTCCGGTATTTGGTACACTTGAGGTTGCAACTGCAATGTTGAGTGTTGTCTGGATAGCAACTTGTGCCATAATACCTGTAGCCAACAATGTTCCGAATGTATCAGGTGCGTTCAGTGCTATTCTAAAGCCTCTGAGAATTAAAAGTGCAAATGCAACTATAATTATAACCGCACCAAACAATCCCAGTTCCTCACAAGCTATTGAGAATATAAAATCATTATATGGCTCCGGAAGATATGAGTATTTTTGCACACTTTGGCCAAGACCTCTACCGAATATACCGCCTGAACCCATAGCATACAAAGCCTGAGCAATCTGGTAGCCTGTATGCTGCATATCCTCAAAAGGACTGATAAATCGGAGTATTCTGGCAAGTCTGTTTGCATCAAAAAGGTATATCAGCAAAAATCCAATAGCTCCAACCGGTGGAAGAACCACTACAAAAGGTGCAACTTTCATACCCGAAGAAATCAAAATCCAGATACCGATACCTACAATAACAATAGTTCCGCTAAGATGCGGCTCTAATAGCATAAGAACAGCTGTAAGACCCAAAGGTATTCCGTAATACATAAAGCCTTCCAGCTTATTTATATTATACTTTGCCGTGCTGACCATTTCAGCAAACAACATAGCAATACCAAGCTTCATAAATTCTGAAGGCTGCATCTGAAATCCGGGAAGCTGTATCCAACGTCTTGAACCATTGAGCTTTGTTCCAACTCCAGGAATAGCTACCAAAAACAACAGTATAAAGCATATACCAAAATACAATCTGGCATATTTTTTGTATACTATGTAATCGATTTTTGAAACTACTACCATTCCGATCAGTCCGATAATAACGAAAACAATCTGTTTTTTGAAGAAATGATATGAATCATTATATTTTGATGCACCTGCAGGAGCTGATGCTGAAAGCAACATAACCAAACCCATTGAAAGCAACAGCATAATCAAAAACAGAAAAGTATAGTCTACACCTCTATTTCGAATAGCTGATGTGTTTTTTTCTCTTTTGTTGGTTTTTGAACTCTGATTATTTTTTGCAGCCACTTTGACTCACCTCAAATCATATAAAATATGCCATGATACACAATACAATAGTAATTATACTAAACACCGATACAATCTTTATCTCATTCCAACCACATTTTTCGAAATGATGATGGATAGGACTCATTTTGAAAATCCGCTTTCCTGTAAGCTTGAAGCTTGCAACCTGGAGTATGACAGAAAGAGCTTCCAGAAAATATATAAATCCTGCTATCACAAGATATAAATGCATTCTGAGAGCTATCGCCATAACAACTACAGCACCGCCCAAAAATAGCGAGCCGGTATCACCCATAAACACTTTCGCAGGGTATCTATTGAACAATAAAAATCCAAACAAACCACCTGCCAGTGCCAAGCCGAAAGAAAAGAGCGCGGTATCTCCCAGTCTAAAACCACAAAAAGCGAAGAACAATACTACAGGGATAGTCACGCAGGTTGCAAGGCCGTCTAATCCGTCTGTAAGATTAACTGCATTCACAGTACCTGTCACAACAAACAAAGCAAATACTATGTACAACCACACCGGCATATTTAGTGAAAAATCAATAAATGGAATATCTATGTTGCACTCAAGGTCACCCATTGCCCACAAAAGCAATATATATACAACTGTAAAAAATACCTGAAGCAAGAATTTGGGAAGTGCTTTAAGACCAAGATTTCTCTTTTTGACAACTTTTATAAAATCATCAGTAAAACCTATAGCACCAAATCCCAAAGACACACCCAAAAATAAAATTGTTTTGAGTGCTTGGGGATAATTTGACTTAAACACATTTATTGCACACACAATCAATAATGAAACAGCTATACCTACAATAAACATAACCCCACCCATAGTAGGAGTTCCGGATTTTTTTTGATGCCATGCAGGACCTTCTTCACGAATTTCCTGCCCGAATTTGAGTTTAATAAGCCACTGTATAAATACCGGACCGGTTATGGCTGTAATTGCAAAAGCACATATGATAGGAAATAATCCTGTTACCAATATATTCATAAAAACAATCTCATCCTTCCGTTAGTTTGTCAAACAACTTTTCAAAGTGCATTCCTCTGGATGCTTTTAATAGCACGGTATCACCGGGCATTATTATAGTTTTAATCAGCTCTTCAGCTTCTTCGGTAGTCTTAAAAGTGTAAATATGCTTCATCTCATCAGCGCCTTTTGCAATATACATAGCACTGGTGCCTACACAAATCAAAACATCCGCTTTTGATGCAGCGTATTTTCCGACTTCCATATGAGCATCTTTTGCAAAAGCTCCCATTTCAAGCATATCACCAAGCACTGCAACACGCCGTGTAGTCTTTTGTGTTGATAAAACTTCAAGTGCCGCTTTTGCTGAGCTTGGAGCTGCATTATAGCAATCATTGATGATCTTTATACCATACTTCTCTGTAATCTCCATTCGCATAGCTGTAAGCTGTGCTGACTCAAGTCCTTTTACAGCGCTCTCAGCCGGAACACCGTGGACTATACCAACAGCAAATGCTGCAAGTGCATTATACACATTATGAACTCCGGCTACTTTTAGATGTACCCTATAAGAATTATTTTCAAAATTTATATCAAATTCTACTCCACCTAGACCTTTGTCCTCTATATTGGAGGCTTTGATGTGAGCATCCGGATTTTCAACTGAATAATAAACAACTTTATACTCGCCAAAGTCTTTTACATTTTTCAAAAATTCG
>JAZUOB010000046.1:0-2911 GCA_045604425.1 Clostridia bacterium | reverse complement strand
TTTTCTTCGTACATACAAATATCAAGAGCTCTTTCAAGCTTGTCTGCCTGCTCCTGATAGCCTATGTGAGAAAGGAGCATTACACCTGCTCTTATAATAGAGCATGGGTCTGCATACTTATCTCTGCCTTCAAGCACCATTCTGGGAGCGCTGCCATGGATAGCCTCAAACATAGCATACTTCTTGCCTATGTTTGCACTGCCTGCTGTACCTACACCGCCCTGAAATTCTGCTGCTTCGTCTGTGATAATATCGCCATAAAGGTTTGGAAGCACTACAACCTGAAAACCTGTTCTTCTCTTAGGGTCAACAAGCTTTGCTGTCATAATATCGATATACCAGTCATCAAGCTCAATTCCCGGATAGTCCTTTGCCACTTCCTGACATGTCTTTAAGAATTTGCCGTCTGTTGTCTTGATTACGTTTGCTTTTGTAACACATGTAACCTTTGTTTTGCCGTTTTTCTTTGCATATTCAAAAGCGGCTCTTGCTATTCTTTCACTTCCGTCACTTGTCGCTACTGTGAAGTCGATTGCCAAATCGTCTGAAACATTTACACCTTTTGAGCCTACAGCATATCCGCCCTCAGTGTTTTCTCTGTAGAAAGTCCAGTCTATGCCCTGATCAGGTACCTTGACAGGTCTGACATTTGCGAAAAGGTCAAGTTCTTTTCGCATCGCCACATTGGCACTTTCGATATTGGGCCATGGGTCCCCTGCACGTGGTGTGGTTGTAGGGCCTTTGAGGATAACATGACAAGCCTTAAGCTCTTCAAGTACATCATCAGGAATAGCTTTGTTTGCAGCCACTCTGTTCTCAATAGTAAGTCCGTCTATAACCTTGAATTCTATCTTGCCTTTTTCAATCTGGTCCTTAAGCAAAAACTCAAGGATTGTTTGTGCCGCATTTGTGATAGCAGGGCCGATTCCGTCGCCTCCGCAAACGCCTATTATAATTTTGTCAAGGCTTTCATAGTCTACAAAGTCCTTGTCCTCTTTCATTTTTTCTATTCTGATATTTTGCTCCTCCAAGATAGCTGCAAACTTGTCAAGAGCTGCCTGAATCTGTGGTGTATATGCCATTTTAATCAATCCTTTCCGTTTTGTTTTGTATAGTTTAGAAGTCCGCCTGCAATAAGCATTGCTCTTTGTCTTTCGGACAATGATACATTTGTTCTGAACTCTTTGCCTGTTGTGTTGTTCTTCACAACTACTGTGTCGCCCTTTGTAATCTGGCTGATGATATCATTTATTTCAAGCTCATCATTCAAGGAAATGCCGTCATAATCCTTTTCGTCCTCAAATACCAAAGGCACAATACCTGCGTTTATAAGGTTTGCCATATGTATTCTTGCAAATGACTTGGTTATAACCGCCTTTACTCCAAGGTACAAGGGCGCCAGTGCTGCGTGCTCTCTTGATGAGCCCTGACCATAGTTTGCACCGCCTACTACAATACTCTTTCCAAGAGCAAGCGCTCTGTCGTGGAATGTTTCATCGCATACTGCGAAGCAATATTTTGAAATTTCAGGGATATTTGAACGAAGAGGCAATATCTTTGCACCTGCCGGCATGATATGGTCGGTAGTGATATTATCTCCCACCTTAAGCGCACATGTTGCCACTATGTCATTTTCCATAGGCTCTGAAACAGGGAACGGCTTGATATTAGGTCCGCGAAGCACCTCTACACTGTCCATTTCAGAAACAGGCGCCGGAGGAGTAATCATATTGTCATTGATTACAAATTTTTCAGGGATTTCAAACTTTGGCATATCTCCAAGCTCTCTTGGATCTGTAAGATATCCGCTGAGCGCAGACGCCGCTGCAAGTTCAGGAGATACAAGATATACCTGGCCGTCCTTTGTACCTGATCTGCCTTCAAAATTTCTATTGAAGGTTCTGAGTGAAATACCGGCAGAATTTGGTGATTGCCCCATACCTATACATGGTCCGCAGGCACTTTCCAGAATTCTGGCACCTGCATCTATCATAACTGCCAAAGCACCGTTTTCGGCAAGCATATTAAGAACCTGCTTTGAGCCGGGTGCAATAGAAAGTGATACATCCGGATGAACTGTCTTGCCTTTTAGTATATGAGCGACTTTCAGCATATCCATCAAAGATGAATTTGTACATGAGCCGATACATACCTGATCTATTTTCAGCTTCCCGATTTCACTCACTGTCTTTACATTATCGGGAGAATGTGGGCAGGCTGCCATAGGCTCCAGTGCGCCAAGGTCAATCTCTACAACGCTGTCATACTCGGCATCCTCGTCTGCACAAAGAGGAACAAACACGTCTTCTCTGTCCTCTGCCTTCAAGAACTGTCTTGTGATTTCGTCTGAGGGGAATATTGAAGTGGTAGCACCAAGCTCTGCGCCCATGTTTGTGATTGTAGCACGTTCAGGCACTGACAAGGTAGCAACTCCCGGTCCTGAATATTCAATAATTTTGCCTACTCCGCCTTTTACAGAAAGACGTCTTAAAACTTCTAAGATAACGTCCTTGGCACTCACCCAAGGCTTGAGCTTGCCTGTAAGACGTACGTTTACAATTTCAGGGTATGTAATATAATAAGCACCGCCGCCCATAGCAACAGCAACGTCCATACCGCCGGCACCTATAGCTATCATTCCTATACCTCCGCCTGTTGGGGTATGGCTGTCTGATCCGATAAGTGTCTTGCCCGGCGCTCCGAATCTTTCAAGATGCACCTGATGACAGATACCATTGCCGGGACGTGAGAAATATATTCCGTGTTTTTTGCAAACGCTGCCTATAAATCTGTGGTCATCAGCGTTTTCAAATCCGTTTTGTAGTGTATTATGATCTATGTATGCAACAGATCTTTCTGTTTTGACTCTGTCAACTCCCATGGCCTCAAATTCAAGATATGCCATAGTACC
>JAZUOB010000045.1:0-3053 GCA_045604425.1 Clostridia bacterium | reverse complement strand
TATAATTTGCAGATTGCCTGGTCTACGGGTTATCTTGCAGGTATGTGTGCGTCTGGCGGTATAGTTTGAGGAGGAAATGTATGACACAGTATGGTTCAAAACAAATAGCTAAAGCTGCAATAGAGCTGTCCATGACTGAGGACAGAGCAGAAGAAATGCAGGTTAGAAACACACTTGGCGAAAAGGGAATAAAGTCAGTTGCAATAGATTTTGGATCCACTATGCCGGACGGTATAGCAAAACTTCTTGAAAAGGCGGTTGTTGCATCAAAACGTGAAGGTGTAATTTGTGATACTCATGAAGAAGAAGGCGCAGTAATCGGTGCGGCACATGAAGCTATAAGACAGGTTGTAGATAAGGCAATGGGTCTTAATGTTGGTGGTAAAATAGCCATTGCCAGATACAAATGTCATGTGACGGTAAGTGTGTTTTTTGCTATTGGTTTGTTGAATTTGAATGATGTATCTATCGGTGTAGGACACCGTGTGATATAATTTAATTATCAACTGAATTGGGGGATGACAGTATGTCTAAGTTTAAGGAGTTTCTGAAAAGAAAAGATATTGTAGTATCCGGAAAAAGATACGGTATTGATGCCATGTCTGCTATGGCAAACGGATTGTTTGCATCATTACTTATCGGTACGATTTTATCAACAATAGGAAAACAGGCAGGTCTTGAGTTTTTGGTTCAAATAGGTGATTATGCATCAGCTGTAAAAGGTGCGGCGATGGCGATTGCTATAGCTTATGCTCTCAATAGTCCACCCCTTGTTATGTTTTCTTTGGCAGCTGTAGGTAGTGCGGCTGATGTGCTTGGTGGAGCCGGCGGCCCTCTTGCAGTGTTTGTTATAGCTGTTATTACGGCAGAAATTGGAAAGGCTGTAAGCAAAGAAACAAAAATAGATATATTAGTCACACCGATTGTGACTATTTGTGTAGGCTGTGCACTGGCTATGCTTATAGCACCACCTATCGGAAAAGCAGCAAGTGCTGTTGGCGGTGCGATTATGTGGGCGACAGAGCTTCAACCATTTTTTATGGGTATAATCGTTGCTGTTATAGTTGGTGTAGCACTTACCTTGCCTATAAGCTCTGCGGCTATATGTGCAGCACTTGGCCTTACCGGATTGGCAGGTGGGGCTGCTGTTGCCGGCTGCTGTGCTCAAATGGTTGGTTTTGCAGTAATGAGTTACAGAGAAAATAAGGTTGGCGGACTTGTGGCACAGGGATTGGGAACAAGTATGCTTCAAATGGGTAATATTGTAGGAAATCCAAAAATATGGATACCACCCACTGTAGCTTCTGCAATATGCGGACCTATTGCTACTTGCGTTTTTAAACTTCAAATGAACGGAGCAGCTGTATCTTCAGGAATGGGCACTTGTGGTCTTGTATCTCAGATAGGAGTGTATACAGGTTGGGTTAATGACGTAGCAAACGGAGTAAAAGCTTCTATCACTGTGTTCGATTGGACAGGCTTGGTGCTGATATCATTTGTACTTCCTGCAATTATTACTCTTTTGGTTTCTATTCCGATGCGAAAAGCAGGGCTTATAAAAGAAAACGATTTAAAATTAGATATATAAAATAAAACAGTCTGTATTTTACAGACTGTTTTATTTAGGGATTTTTTATTTTACTTCTTTTAAATCCAATAGATTATATTCCATGGGCACATAATTTTCGATATATTCAAAAATTTCATCAATCTCTGTACAAACTTTATAAAGATTGAGGCAACCTTGTTTCATAAAATTCTGCTCTATTGCGTTGTCTATGAATTTTTGCATAGCATCATAATAACCGTTGATATTGAATACAACCATTGGCTTGTTGTGTCTTTTCAATTGTTTTAAAGTAAGTATTTCAAAAAACTCTTCAAATGTGCCTATTCCACCGGGTACAATGATAAATGCATCAGCATAATCCTCCATTATTTGCTTTCTTTCTCGCATGGTTTCGGGGCGTATAAGCTCATCGCATTTGTCGTACAGAACACCGTCTACATTGAAAAATTTCGGAGCGACTCCAATTATATGGCTTCCTTTTTCGTGGCAACCGCGAGCGGCAGCGCCCATAAGCCCGTTTGCACCTGCACCATACACCATGTCGTGTCCTCTTTCTCCAATGTTTCTGCCCAGTTCTTCGGTAATTCGGATATATTCATCAGATATGGAGTTGCTGGCAGCTCCGTAAACACAAATTCTCATATAATTACACTCCAATCAATTTAATATCAGTATTATATATCATTATGCTAAAAAAGTCAATTACACCTGTGCATATTCGTTTCTTAAAGCTGCATATTATATTATAAAGTGTAGTATAAGGGGCGGTTTTTTGAAAAGCGTATTGAAGATTACATTTGCCTATCTTGCGGCAATTATTGGTGCGGGTTTCGCATCAGGTAGTGAATTGCTTATATATTTTGTGCAGTATGGTAGATTGAGTTTTTTAGGGGTTGTTTTGACAAGCATTGGCTTTGGTATAATTATATATCATTTTCTTTATCTTGGTCACAAATATAAAATATATTCATTTTCAAAACTTTTATGCAAATTTTCAAGCTCGGGTTTTGCAAAAGCTCAAGATATATTTGTTTGTGTGTTTATGGCGGTTATGCTGGGTGCTATGACTAGCGGTTTTTCTCAAATGGTATGGGATTTGTGGCAAATAAATAAGTTTTCAAGTTCACTGTTTTTTATTTTGTTGTGCTATTTACCCCTTGTTTTATCAGGTGACAGGATAATAAAGTGGGGAGGTTATATTGGCGGGTTTATAGTAGTATTTATATGTCTGTGCTGTGTTTATATGATAAACTTCCGCACTGTTAAGGTGTTTTCAAATACCGCCTCGGTTGTATCGTCGTCACTAATATACACATCATACAATGCATTTGCAGTATGCCCTGTAATACTTTCGGGTGCAAAAAGTATAAAGTCAAAAAAACAATGTATTCAGGCTGGAGTATTATCAGGTGTATTTTCTTTTGCTGCACTGTTCTTGATTTGGTGTCTTTTAATGGTATATTAAGTCGGAGGCCAAGCGGTC
>JAZUOB010000044.1:0-9847 GCA_045604425.1 Clostridia bacterium | reverse complement strand
AAGATTTCATATACCAAACAAGTGAGTATATATTATTGGAAATATACTGTTGGTACGGAACGGAGTTTTCAGGCAAAAATGCCATTGAATGACCTGTCAGAAATTCAAATTCCGAATTGGCTGTATTTGCACCAAACACTGATGAAAGTGCATAGCCTTTGATTGTATTATCTGTGAGTGAGTCTAAAAACGGAGTGACCGGCATATTGGTGCGAACTTCGCCCAAAATGTCAAAATCTGCAAAAGATTCATTCATTATCACTATTACATTAGGGAAATCTTCTCTGTCTTTATTATACTGTGTAGGCTCATAAGCCGATTGTACCTGATTAAGACTGAAAGGATTATAATTCTCAGGCATCTCTATAAAAGAGTCCCTTATTCCCAAAAAGAAATTAAGGAAATATCCATTCTTTTCGGTGCCTTGTGTGCTCCACATCTTTATAGGAATATCTGCTGCAGAAAACCACAATATGACTACACTTAAAACAGCGCTCAAAAGGGCTGCTATTCGTGCTTTAAACTTCAAAAATCCGGTAAGCTTCGGGGATTTTATCTGGCAATAAGCCACAAGTGCCCAGGCAATCCATCCAAATATCATATTAGCAGTAAAGCGGGGTACATATTGCTCTGCCACATTCATAGCCGTACCGGCTGAAAAGAAATCAAGCGGACACAGCTCTTTGCCTCGCCACTGATATATAAAACCATTTGCATTTATAAGCAGCATCATCAAGAATGTACCGATAACCAAAGATGCTTTCCACTTACCTGTTATAAAGAAAGCTACGGCACATACTGATGCGATACACATATAATTCAGTATCCATTTAAAAATTGATACCTGAAACAAATTAGATTTGTTTACCATTTTGGGACACAACAAAAAAGTGACAGTAACAAGCAAAAATCCCCAAAGTATATTTATAATATACTTGCGGCGTTTTTTTTCAGGCTCACATTTGACACATCCTGAAGCAAAAAATACAACAGAAAACAATATGCCGGGATACCATTTCAGCACCATACAGCATACTATCCAAATAAAACACATTACGCCTGACTTTATAATAGCATTCTTGTCAGCTTCTTTTATTTTTGATATCAATGAATGTATCATTTGTCTGTCCTTTCTTTTACAATTTGGTTTACATAATTATATTGATTATTTATTCTCAAGCAGTACTACGCTTTCAACATGAACAGTATTTGGAAACATATCAACAGCTGTAACCTTTTTGAGTGTATATCCGCCTTGATTCAAAAACTTTATATCCCTTGCCAAAGTTGCAGGATTGCAGGATACATACACTATCTTTTGGGGTTGTGCTTTTATAATAGTATCTAGAGTTATTTCATCACTGCCCTTTCTTGGCGGGTCAATGATTACTATATCAGGTTTTTCGCCGCCTTTTATAAGACGGGGAACTATCTTGTCTGCACTGCCGGCATAAAAATGAGCATTTGTGATACCGTTTGAAGCGGCATTTTTCTTTGCATCCTCTATAGCCTGCTCTACTATTTCCACACCTATAACTTTTTTTGCTTTTCTGGCGGCTGTAAGTGAAATAGTCCCTATTCCGCAGTAAATATCAAGAACTGTATCGTCCTTTGTAATATCAGCATACTCAATAGCTTTGTTGTACAAATTCTCTGTCTGTACGGGATTTATCTGAAAAAAGCTGTGTGGAGATATTTCGTATTCATTTTGGCACAAAGTATCAGATATTGTATCCTTTCCGTAGATTGTACGGTTTTCAGCGCCCAGCACAAGATTTGTGCGTTTGGAATTGATATTTAAAACAATACTTTGAACACTGCTGTCCGCTTCTATTATCATCTTTGCAAGTTCTGATTCTTTTGGCAGAGTTTTCTCTTTTGAGGATACCACTACCATGGTTTCCCCTGAAAACCTGCCCCGCCTTATAAAAATTCTTCGTACATAACCGGTATGGTTTTCTTCGTCATATGCCTCAATATTGAATCTATCCATATACGAAAGCACAGCTTGTGTAATCCTTTCATCATCACCCATGCCAAGAGGACATGCGCTGAGAGATACTATATCATGGCTTCTTTTTGCATAAAATCCGGAGATTACATGTCCGTCCTTATCTCTGCCTACCGGGTAAACCATTTTGTTTCTATAATGAAAATCATTGTCTGCCGGAATAAAATCTATATTCAAATCATCACTTTGTCCACCAAGGCGCACAAGTGCATCGTATACAAATTTTTGCTTTTGCAAAGCCTGTGCATCATAATTTATATGCATCAGCTGACATCCGCCGCAGCGGGTGTACCGTGGGCACATAGGCTCTCGCCTTATACTCGACGGCGTTATGATATTGACACACTTTCCATATGCATAGGAAGATTTGACCTTGACAATAAGGGCGTCTATTACATCCCCCACTGCAGTATTAGGCACAAAAACAGCCATGGACTCAACATGCCCAACACCCATGCCCTCGTTTGTAATGTCTTCTACCAGAAGCCGTATAGTCTGATTTTTTTGTATCATTTCTGTCGCCTTTCACAAAGCTTAAAAAAGGAAATTTGTCCCTCTTTATACATAAAACAGAGAAATTCGCAAATAAATTGCGAATTTCAACCTAAACATACTGTTTTAAATATCATTACAATGCTCTTGGAGATACTCCTCAAAACTGCTTACCTTATTGACCTGAGGCTGTCCTCCTCCTGCATATGTTGTAGGCAAATCTTCGTCTGCTGTATAATTCTTTTCTTTTTGAGGCAAAGGCTTTTTGTATGTGCTCTTGCGTCTTTCGTGTTTTGGAGCTATAACAACCTTGCGGTATGGTTCTTCTCCTACTGAAAATGTTGTAACATCTTCATTTCCTTGAAGATTTGCATGAATTATACGTCTTTCATAAGGGTTCATTGGCTCAAGAGTATACTTTTTGCCTGTTCTGGCTACTTTGTTTGCAAGTCTTTCAGACAATGCTTTAAGGGAGTCTTCTCTCTTTTGTCTGTAGCCCTCTGTATCAATAGTAACTCTTGTATAATCGTCTCTTGATTTGCCTTTGTTTTCTACCAAGGATGAAAGATACTGAAGTGCATCCAGAGTATCGCCTCGTTTTCCGATGACTATACCCATATCATCTCCTGCAAGCTCTAAGAAAAGTCCATCTTCGCCTCTGCTTGCTGTGATTTCCACCTGCATACCCATAGCATCGAACAAAGATGCAAGAAACTTCTCTGCACCAAGCTTTAAAGGTGCTGCCTGCTCTTTCAAACAAACTTCTACTATAGCTTCTTTTGAGCCTATTCCCAAAAAGCCTTTTGCAGCTTCTTCAACTACTGTATATGTGACTTCATCTTCACTAACGCCCAGCTCCTCCAGAGCTAGTGCCAGCGCTTCCTCAGTGCTTTTTGCGCTTTTTTGTATTTTTTTCAGGGAGTTTGACATCAAAATCATCACCTTTCTTATCAAAATAATAGTTTAAGGATATCTGCTGCACTATCTGCATAACACTGCTGATTATCCAGTAAAGTCCCATTCCCGACGGGAGTATAAACGTGAAATATCCTGTCATAAGTGGCATTATAAGGTTCATTGTACTTGTCATCTGGTTTGCCTGCTCAGCTACCTGACCGGATGTTGCTTTATTTTGCATCTGGATAACTTTTGAACTGAGCCATGTGGTGAGTACCGCCAAAACCGGTATTAGTATAAGCAAAACAATGCTCATATCCGAAAAATCAGATGAAATGATTTTTGTGAGTGCAGCTGACGGCTTGTTTGACAAATCAAGACCGAGAAAATCAAAGTTAAATACCCAGTCCATGTGTTCTCCAAGCTTTGCACACCAGTTAGATATTTCTATCTGTCCTGTTTTTGCTATATTTGCAAGGTCCATATTTGCATAGTTCCCCAAAAGTTCCGGGAATGATGCGCTGATTTTATCACGCAAATCGCCTATAATCTGCAGCTTGTCCTGTGTCCATTCAGTAACTCCGGCAAGATATGTGATAGGTCTTTGAATAACCTGATACAAACCAATCAATATCGGCATCTGTATAAGCATCGGAAGACATCCGCCCATCATGCTGACATTGTTTTCTTTGTATACCTTCATCATTTCTCTTTGAAGTTTTTCCTGATCGTTTTTATACTTTTCCTGAAGCCCTGCAATAATAGGTTGTATCTTTTGCTGCTTCTTCATTGCCTTTTGTGATTTAATATTCAGCGGAAGCAGTATAAGCTTGATTAAAACTGTAAAAAGAATTATGGCAAGGCCGTAATTTTGTACAAGATTATATATCTGCTCAATAATAAATCCAAGAGGTCTTGTAATCAAATAATGAAACATAATTGTTTTCCTCTCTTAGTTTTTTGCTGTATACTCACGGAACCGGATCATAACCGCCCTTGCAAAAGGGATTACAACGAAGCAGCCGCCATAGTGCCAAAGCTCCGCCTTTAAAAATTCCGTATCGCTCCACGGCGATATAGGCATATTCCGAACAAGTAGGAATAAACCTACAGCAAGCTGATGCCTTTCTGGAAGACAAATGGTGTCTGTAAAACAAGATTATTTTAAGTACTAAATTCTTCATTTTAGACTCCAAATAAAAGGCTATTTGTACATCCCAAGAATTTCAAAAGCCTTTTTCAAATCGTGGGTAACTTGTCCGCTTTTTTTGTTTGTGATACGATTTCTTGCAACTATAATCATATCGTATGTGCCTCCAAGCAGACCTGAGGCCTGGTCATATGCGACTCTCAGAAGTCTTTTGGCACGATTGCGCTTAACTGCATTGCCCACTCCCTTACCTACTGTAAGTCCTACCCGACTATACGGGCGTTTGGATGGGGATATATACACCGCAACACAACCAAATGCTACAGTTTTGCCTCTGGCATACAGACGTCTGAAGTCTCTGTTTAATTTTAATCGGTTTTGTTTTTTCATAAATCTTCTTAATACACAAAAAGGCAAAAAGTACGATGACTCCTTGCCTACACATCTATGCTAAGCAGACCTTATGCTGAAAGCTTCTTTCTTCCTTTCTGTCTTCTGCTAGCCAAAATTTTTCTTCCGGAAGAAGTACTCATTCTCTTTCTGAATCCGTGTTCTTTTGCTCTCTGACGCTTTTTGGGTTGGAAAGTTCTCTTCACGTCCTGCACCTCCTAATCACATGCTATAAAAACAATATAATAATAACTCTGATTAAACAATACAATCAGACACCTAAACAATTATACTAACTTTGAGTTTTTTTGTCAAGTATTTTTTCTTATTTTTGTAACATTTATGAAAATTGAATAATACAACTATATTTTAGCACTGTTTTTTCGCAAATATTATACTTGTTTACCGTGTGAGCACATGAATCCAATTGTCTTTGCGATAACGTAACATGCATACTATCGTCTTACATATCTCGTCACTTTTCATAATGGCAAACACTACAGGAACAGGCCATTGAAGCTTAGATGCTATAAACGCTCCCGGAAGTGCAACACACCAGATACAAACCGTCTCTGAAATAAGGCAAAACTTTGTGTCACCTGCACCGCGAAGTACACCCATTATATTTACTGCCGCAAAAGATACAAATATAGTGATAAATGCCATTACATCTATCATCTGCCCTGCAAGATTGATTGTCTCCGGTGGAAAATCATAAAACCTTAGCATGGGATTTTTTACAAGCAAGATTATGCCGCAAGCTGCAAAACCCATTAAAACAGCAAGTACATTCATTGTAACCGCCTGGTCTTTTACAAACTCTCGTTTCCCCTCACCGATAGACTTTCCGGTCATTACCGCTGCAGCATTTGCTACACCTAAGAGAAAAATTGTAGCAAGCTGATGAACTATACTCATTATTGAATTTGCCGCAACGGGATCTCCCTTGGCGTATGTAATATGACCGAGTATTCCTGCCTGAACAGACATACCAAGGGACCAGGCAAGCTCTATTATAAACACCGGTGTACCATGTCGAAGCATATCGTATGCCAGACACCCACACTTTGCAAATATATGCCTCGGCCAGAAGCAAAGGCGTTTTTCAACAAAGAACAAGTATCCGAAGGTAATTATAAACTCTGTGCATCTTGCAATAAGCGTAGCTATTGCCGCACCCTCTATACCCATAGGCTTTGCTCCCAAATTTCCGAATATAAATACCCAGTTTAAAAATACATTTGTGCAGAAAGAAACAGAATTTACAACGACGGATATTTTCACACATTCGATACTCCGAAGCGAGCATAGCAAGGTATTGCCCGGGGCAAAAATAAAATAAGCCCAGCCCAGTATCCTAAGGTATTTTGCTCCCGCTTCAATAATAGCTGTGTCCTTTGTATATATACTCATTACAGCCTCCGGCGCTATTAGCACTGCGGCGCCCATAATAATACCAATGATTACGCCCACTCTAAGAACCAGAGAATATATCTTTCTTATAGTAGAAAAATCCCGCTTGCCATAATACTGTGCCGAAAGCACACTGGCAGCGCCGGAAAGACCGAAGCACATAAGTGTAAGGATAAAAAAGGGCTGATTCGCAAGGGATGATGCAGACAAAAACACACCCGTATTATCTGCTTTACCAAGCATAAGGGTGTCCATCATACCGGTAGATATGGTGATAAGATTCTGCAGAGCTATGGGAATGGCTATTCTAAGTACTGTTTTGTAATATGAAACCGAAGTGATTAACTTCATTATATATCTCCCTTTTTTATTATTTCAGAGTATTTTATCATTTTCGTCAAAAAAAGTCAACAAAAAAAGCGGAGATGAACTTTTGATACTCTCCGCTAATTATGCTCTTGGATGAGCTTTTTCGTACACCTCTCTAATATGGGAATCCATAAGAGCGGTATACACTTGTGTAGACGAAATATCCGCATGTCCCATCATGGTCTGTACAGCACGCATATCTGCACCATTTTCCAAAAGATGTGCCGCAAAGGAATGTCGAAGCATATGAGGTGTAATTTCTGTCTCTATTCCTGCTTTATCGCCACAAGCTTTGATAACCTTCCAAAAACCTTGTCTTGAAATGCTTCCGCCTGAACAATTTATAAACACAAACTCCGATTCTTTGCCACGGAGAAGATGCGTTCTGAATTTCACAAGATATTCAGATACTGCACGTACGGCTCTTTCTCCTATAGGGATTATTCTTTCTTTTCCTGACGATGAACATTTGATAAATCTCAAATCCAGATCTATATCCGACATTTTCAGTCCTATTAGTTCAGATACTCTGATGCCTGTAGCATACAACAACTCAAACATCGCCTTGTCTCTACTGCCCTTTGGCTCAGAAATGTCAGGCGAGGCCAACAGCTTGCTTATCTGTTCAGGTGATAAAATCTTGGGAAGCTTCTTCTCTACACGAGGTGCCTCAAGACTCTCCGTGGGATCATCCTCCGCTAGATTGTTATTCCTTAAGTACGAGTAGAAAGATCTCAGTGATGTAAGCATTCTGGAAATACTGGCAGGCGCTCTGCCACTTTGTTTTAGTTCCAGAATATATGTAAGAACATCATTCTTTGTGGCTTTTTCTACTCCATTTATCTTTGAGCGTGTTAGATACGTTATATATTGTGTAAGGTCTCGTCTGTACGATTCGACTGTGTTTTTGGATTTATGTCTTTCGTCCTGCATATATGTGATGTACTCTTCTATACAGCAACTCATACATTTTTCTCCTTATTGTGTAATAACAGGTTGCGGACACAAGCCGCAACAAGTATATTATATCATAAAACTTTTTTTTGTGAATAGTTTTGTGATATTTTTTGACACTTAAATTATGGACGAGTTACAAAAAAATTACATATCCGTTACATAAGACGTGAAATTATTCTCATAAATATTGTGGTTAAAAATGTTTGGAAAAGTGAAACCATACAAAATACAGACATGAAAATTAAAGACCAAAACAAATATTTTTTGAAAAAAAGTTTTTTTGTTTCATGGCTGAAAAATGACATTTTTAGTGAAATTGACGAAAAAAACGTCAAAACCGGCACAAAAATAAACATCTCAGGAATGAGCGCAAGGCATGGCAGCACACCTTTTATACCATACACATTATAAAAACACGCAGAGGTATACCCTATCACATATCCTCTTTTTAAAACCGCAAATATATTAACTAAAGCGCCTGGCATGAAAAAACCTGATGCAAATATCAGCATCCATACAATGAAGTATTTATCCAGTGCAGCATAAAGCATCTGTTTATCAGCTCTCGGTACGGCGCCGAAAAAGTTTTGAAAGTAGCTTTGTATTTCTCCCGTGTGCCAAAGCCCTGTGCGGATTTGCCCTACAGCTCCTATAATAACTCCAATAAAAAGAGCTGCCGACGAAACAAATACAGCTTTTGACACAAGGCTTAATCTTTTTATGTCTTGCATCTTTTCACCTCCAATATTCATTTGTATTCGAAAAGAACAAAAAAAATGCACAGCCACATTAAACTCCATAATACTCTGAAATGCCCGGATAATGCTGAGATGAAAGCAATTCTTAAATAACAGGGGATATAGTTAAATAGTAATATTGTTTATAAATCAAACACTCATGATTTCCTCGCATACTTTTGACAGATAAGGTCGAAAAAGGTCTGTAAAACTTGGTTTACAGACCTTTTTATAAATTTATTTAATAACAATATTTACAAGCTTGCCCGGAACGGTGATAACCTTTATTACTGTCTTGCCTTCTATTTCCTGCTTGATCTTTTCTGACTCCATAGCAGCCTTTTGTGTATCTTCTTTTGAAAGACCTGACGGTATCATTATCTTGTCTCTTATTTTGCCGTTTACCTGAACAACTATTTCTATCTCATCGTCCTTTGTAAGAGCTTCATCATACTTTGGCCATTCTTTTAAAGAAAGAAGCTTACCGTCTGAGTATGGAAGATAAAGTTCTTCGGTCATATGAGGAGCTACAGGGTTCAGGAGAGTGATAAATGTGATAAACTCTGCTTTTGTGATACTTCCCTTTTTGTAGAAGTCATTAACTGCGCTCATCATAGCTGCAATAGCTGTGTTAAACTTCATTCTGTCATAGTCGTCTCCAACTTTTTTGATAAGCTTATGCATAAGCTTTTCAAATTCAGGAGAGCACTTATCCTCGTCTGTGACCATTTCCTGAAGATTCCATACACGCTCAAGGAATTTGTGACAACCCTTAAGACCTTGATTAGACCATGGAGTAGCCTGATCAAATGCACCTATAAACATTTCATATGCTCTAAAGGCATCTGCTCCGAATTCATTGACAACGTCGTCAGGGTTGACTACATTGCCTCTTGACTTAGACATCTTCTCGTTGTTCTCCCCAAGTATCATACCATGAGATGTTCTCTTCATATATGGCTCTTTTGTAGGAACTACGCCGATATCATAGAGGAACTTATGCCAGAATCTTGAGTACAAAAGGTGGAGTGTGGTATGCTCCATACCGCCGTTGTACCAATCTACAGGCAGCCAGTAATCAAGCGCTTCTTTAGATGCCAAAGCTTCTTCGTTGTGAGGGTCCATGTATCTTAAGAAGTACCAGCTGGAGCCTGCCCACTGCGGCATTGTATCTGTCTCACGCTGGGCAGGGCCACCGCAGTGAGGACATGTTGTATTTATCCAGTCTGTAGCCTTTCTGAGAGGAGATTCTCCGTCTTCACCCGGCTCAAAGGTATCAAGCTCAGGAAGCTCAAGAGGAAGCTGGTCTTCACCTATTGAAACCCAACCGCACTTTTCACAATATACAAGAGGAATAGGCTCTCCCCAATAACGCTGACGTGAGAACACCCAGTCACGAAGTTTGAAGTTTACCTTTCTTTTGCCAAGACC
>JAZUOB010000043.1:0-1793 GCA_045604425.1 Clostridia bacterium | reverse complement strand
ATTTTTGCTTCTTCCAATCGGAAAGTCCAAAGTGAATTTATCCTCTTTGATATTTTCATGAACAAGCGCAATATACTCTCTGTCAGGCTTTGATGTTTGCCATTGTTCAGCCAGTAGAAGATGTGCTTTATTATTTTTTGCAACAACTAAAAGTCCACTTGTATCTTTATCAATCCTGTGGACAATCCCAGGCCTGATTGTACCATTTATGGCTGATAACTGTCCTTTGCAGTGGTACATTATTCCATTAACCAAAGTACCGCTCAAATTACCTGCTGCAGGATGCACGACCATACCCTGAGGCTTATTCATAACCAACAAGTCATCATCTTCATACACAATATCAAGATCCATTTTTTCTGGCTTTGCATCAAGAATTTCAGGTTCAGGTAGATTTATCAAAAACTCATCGTCAGCATTAACTTTTTGTTTTTTCTGGCAAGCAGTAAAATTCAAAAGCACATTCCCACCGTCACATAATTTGGCTGAAAATGACCTTGTAAATCCTGTTTCTTCTGCTATGAAACTATCAAGTCGCATGCCGCTTTTTTCAGAGGGCACTCTAAGTGTTATACTTTCCACAAAGCTACAACCTTTCATATAATAAATTCGGCGGACGAAGCCGCCGAATTAAAAATCATTCAGTTATATGTTTTTCTTCATATTCGCGTTCGGCTTGGGATTTTCTGTTGTACTCCGGTTGTATTTCATGGCAGCTCTTTGCATCAGCAATATTATATAATCCGAGTGATGCCACAGAAGAAGCACGTTGCAGGCTGCCGCCTGCCGGTGCAAATTTTGCTTTATCACCCATTCTGCTTATTATATAATCACGATACACAGGTACACCGTCACCGACAAATACCACGTCAACAAAATTCCCACAATCGTCTATACATTCCTCTATTGAAACAGCTCTTGGCTCTTCGATTTGTCTAAACCCGTCTTCGTCCCAAATATACGTACCGGTATAAACCTGATTTCTTCTCGCATCCATAATAGGAACTATAAGGTGCTCACACATGGGTAAATTAAACGCCATAGCCGCCAAAGATGATACAGGTACCACCGGTTTTGAACAAGCCTGAGCAAAACCCTTGCAGGTTGCAACTCCGATTCTAAGACCTGTGAACGAACCTGGGCCGACAGAAACTGCAAACACATCTATGTCGTTGATTGTATGTTCGCATGCTCTCAGCATTTCATCAATCATAGGCATAAGACGTTGAGAATGAGTCTTTTTAAAATTTAGTGTGTATTCTGCAATCAACTTATCATCATCAATCAATGCAACAGATGCCACATCAGATGAGGTATCTATGCCCAAAACTTTCATTTATAAAAACTCCTTTATTCATTTACAGAGGTTATAATAATATCCCTTTTTGTATTTGGGTCTTCAGGATTTCTAAGTATTGTAATCTTGATACGAGGAACAGGCAAAATATCTTCTATAAGCTCTGCCCACTCTATCAAAACAATACCGCCTGATGAAATATATTCATCATATCCTGTTTCATACATTTCATCACTATCGGATATACGATATACATCGAAATGATAAAATGGCATGCTGCCAAAATACTCATTAACAATGGTAAATGTAGGACTTGAAACGTTATCTGTTATTCCAAGCCCCTCAGCAATACCTTTTGCAAACAAAGTTTTGCCTGCACCCAAATCACCATACATACACATTACAGTTCCGGGTGAAAGTTTCTTAGAAAATTCTTTTGCAAACTCAAAAGTTTCATCAGCTGAACTTGTATGAATTGTCAAATCAAAATTCTTCA
>JAZUOB010000042.1:0-4537 GCA_045604425.1 Clostridia bacterium | reverse complement strand
TATTTGTACATCTAAAATCTTTGTTTCCTTTTGTTCTGCAGGGTATTTATAAGCTACTGCCCATTTAGGGAATTTAGCCGTAGTACCTAAAATTTCACGCTGTTTAAAATCATTGACTTTAATGACAGCACCGTCGATGTCATATTCCAAGATTCCTCTGTCTTCACCTATTTGAAAAATTTTATCAAAAGCTTTTTCAATATTATCAAACTCTTGATCTGCTAATATTGTTTTGAAACCCAGCTTCTTGAGATACATAAGGCTTTCAATGTGTGTATTCAGCTCTTTTCCTTCGATTGACTGTATGTTGAAAACAAATATATCCAAACCTCTTTGAGCTGTTATTTTTGAATCTAACTGTCTAAGAGAGCCGGCAGCTGCATTTCTTGGATTTGCAAATAATGGAAGCTCCTCAGCTTCTCTTTCTTCGTTCAATTTTATAAAAGATTTTCTGGGCATAAACACTTCGCCCCGAACTTCAAGAAATGGTATATCTTCTGTCAATTTCATGGGTACAGAGCGGATTGTTTTTACATTTTCTGTGACATCTTCTCCCACAATTCCGTTTCCTCTTGTGGACGCTCTGAAGTATTCACCATTTTTATATTCTATAGATACAGATAAACCATCAATTTTTTGTTCTACAACAAAGGACGGGTTATCTACTGTTTCATTTATGCGTTTTGAAAATTCAAATACTTCTTCTTTGCTAAAAGCATCTTGCAGACTTTGCATAGGAACAGTGTGAAAAACTTCCGGAAACTCTGTAAGAGCAACTCCTCCAACACGCGAAGTTGGTGAATTACTCTTTTTCAGCTCAGGATACTCATTTTCTAAATCTTCTAGTTCTCTCAAAGCTTTGTCATATTCAAAATCAGAAATTTCAGGTGCATCCAATACATAGTACTTGTAATTATGATAGTTTAAAAAATCTGTTAATTCTTCAACCCTCTTTTTGTGACTTGACATTTTATGCTATCCTTTCAAATAATTTAATCCACCGTAAAATTCGGGGACTTTGCCAACAATTATAGTATCTGCAATTAAAATGGTATTATCAACTTTATGAGTTCTTTTAATTTTAAGTGCGGTAATTGTCATAGTTGATGTTATGTCTAAATAAATACTGTGCCGAACTTGGTTTATCCCTACAGATTCAAATTCATCTCTAAAATTTGCAACAGTTGTACTATACGGCTCTACCCTTACTTTTACAAACGGACCCAACGACGAGAAAATTATATTTTTCTGTGCACCCAAAAGATGTATTTTTATTTTTGTTCCACTAAAACTACGTATATTTTTATCTATTTCTTTAACCACATTTGATTTGATTTTATTGATTCTAAAGGTGTTAGCACCGGCTGATACAATATTGCCGTTTTTATCTTTTTTAAGCTCAATCAAATCTGAATATCCGGTATTATCAAAACACTTCATAACCGCTTCGTTTACTGCATCATTAGAAGCTTTATTAGCAAAAGAAGTATACGCCTCTGTAAATGGTTTTTCTAAAAAACGCACTATCAAGCTTGTTAATATGGATATAAATAAAATAAAAATCACAAGTATAGGTCTGTAATTTTTGCTTGTAAATCTAAATCGCATATGTATCACCACCCCTTATGCATATAGTATGCTTAAGGGGTGGATAGAGTGATTAAAGTTGCTTTTCTGCTATTTCTTTTAGTAGTTTACTGATAAGATCGTCGATTGACATTGCGCCAAGGTCGCCTTGTTTTCTGGAGCGAACAGCAACAACATTATTTTCTATATCTTTATCTCCTGCAATTATCATATAAGGAACTTTTTCAAGTTGTGCTTCACGTATTTTATATCCTATTTTCTCTGATCTGTCATCAATTTCAACACGGATAATACCATACTTTTCAAGCTCTTCTTTTACCTTTTGAATATATGGTAAGTGTCTGTCTGCTATAGGAAGCAATTTAATCTGTACAGGCGCAAGCCAGAGTGGAAAAGCACCGGCATATTTTTCAATGAGCAGCGCCAAAGTTCTTTCGTAGCAACCTATAGAAGTTCTGTGGATAATATACGGATTTTTCTTTTGACCGTCTTTATCTACATATTCCATACCAAATTTTTCAGCAAGCATCTGGTCAATCTGGATAGTGATAAGTGTGTCTTCTTTGCCGTGTACGTTTCTTATCTGTATATCAAGCTTTGGACCATAGAACGCAGCTTCGCCTATACCAATTTCATATGGAATTTCAAGATTGTCAAGAATCTTTTTCATCATTGTCTGAGCTTCATCCCACTGCTCTGTTGTACCAATATACTTCTCTGTATTATCAGGATCCCACTGAGAGAATCGATAAGATACGTCCTCATACAATCCCAATGTTTTGAGCATGTATATAGCAAGCTCAAGACAACCTTTGAATTCGTCTTCTAATTGCTCAGGAGTACACATCAAATGTCCCTCAGAAATCGTAAACTGACGAACTCTGATGAGACCATGCATTTCTCCGGAAGCTTCGTTTCTAAACAATGTGGATGTTTCGTTTAATCGCATAGGCAAATCTCTATATGATCTACCGCGATTCAAAAACGCTTGATACTGGAAAGGACATGTCATTGGACGAAGAGCAAAAACTTCATCATCCTTTTCTTCATCTCCAAGCACAAACATACCATCCTGATAATGATCCCAATGACCTGAAAGCTTGTATAAATCACTTTTAGCCATATATGGTGTTTTAGTCAGCTGCCAACCTCTGCGTTGTTCTTCATCTTCCACAAAGCGCTGAAGAAGCTGAATAATACGAGCACCTTTTGGAAGAAGAATTGGAAGTCCCTGACCAATAAGATCGCTTGTTGTAAATAATTCAAGTTCTCTTCCCAATCTGTTATGGTCGCGTTTTTTTGCTTCTTCTAATTGAAGCAGATATTCTTCAAGTTCTGTCTTGTTTTGAAAAGCTGTACCATAAATTCTCTGGAGCATTTTATTGTGCTCATCACCACGCCAATAGGCACCAGTTGCAGAAAGAAGCTTATATGCTTTCACTTTACTTGTATATGCAACATGAGGGCCTGCACAAAGGTCAGTGAATTCGCCTTGTTTGTAGAATGATATAACAGAATCATCAGGCAAATCGTTTATCAGTTCAACTTTATAAGGTTCATCTTTCATAAGATTTAAAGCTTCATCTCTTGGAAGCTCAAATCTTTCGATTTTAAGATTTTCTTTTGCAATTTTTTTCATTTCAGCTTCTATAAGGAGAAGATCATCTGCTGTGAATTTATGTTCTGAATCAAAATCATAATAAAATCCATTTTCAATACTTGGACCAATAGCAAGCTTCACATCAGGAAAAAGTCTCTTGACAGCTTGTGCCAATACGTGTGATGCTGAATGGCGCAGAATTTGTAGTTCATTTTGTTCGTTCATAATTATACTTCCTTTCGATTTTAAATAAAAAAAAACACCCCAAGAAAAATGCAACAAGCATATTTCTCAGGGGTGCATAAACACGGTTCCACCCTGATTACGGAATATCCGTCACTCATTTGACCTTTTACGCAGGTATACGGCAAAGCTTACTGTTATTTCTGCTTTGCAGCTCGGAAGTGGTGTTCGTCGGAATCATCCACCGATAGCTCACAGCCACGGCTACCGTTCTCTCTTGCTTCATAAAACCGACTACTGTCTTCGTCATAGCTATTAGAATTATCATAACAAAATTTGATAAAAATGTCAAGTAATTTCTTTACTTTTTCAAATATTTTTTTAAATATTTTCCGGTATAGGATTTGTTTGATTTCATAACTTCTTCAGGTGTTCCTGATGCTACAACTTGTCCTCCTCCGTCTCCGCCTTCAGGCCCCATATCAATTATATAATCGGCAGTTTTTATTACATCAAGGTTATGTTCGATTACAACAATAGAATTTCCACCTTGTACCAGTTTTTCAAGCACCAATATCAGTTTGTGTACATCAGCAGAATGTAGACCTGTTGTAGGCTCATCCAAAACATAAATGGTATCCCCTGTGCTTCTTTTTGAAAGCTCTGTTGCAAGCTTTACTCTCTGCGCTTCACCGCCACTTAGCGTCGTTGAGCTTTGACCAAGCTTCACATACGAAAGTCCTACATCTTTTAAGGTTTGGAGCTTTCTTTTGATTCTGGGATGATTTTCAAAAAATACCAAAGCTTCTTCACTGTCATTTCTAAAACATCATAAATGCTCTTGCCCTTGTACTTTACTTCAAGAGTTTCTCTGTTATATCTTTTACCTTTACACACGTCGCAAGGCACATATACGTCGGACAGAAAATGCATCTCTATTTTCACTATTCCGTCACCGGTGCAGGCTTCACACCTTCCGCCTTTTACATTAAAGCTAAATCTTCCGGCCGAATATCCGCGCATTTTTGAATCATTTGTAGATGCAAAAACATCCCTTATGTCATTGAATACTCCGGTATATGTGGCAGGATTTGAACGTGGTGTTCGTCCTATTGGAGATTGGTCAATGTTTATTATTTTCCCAAGTTTTTCTATGCCTTTAATACA
>JAZUOB010000041.1:0-4362 GCA_045604425.1 Clostridia bacterium | reverse complement strand
CTTCCTGGGATTTTTGGCATATCCGCTGTCTTTGATTTGTCCCTGGGCTTCTTGTGTATCAGCGGCGCTTGGCAACGGTGCATTCCACATAGGTGCAGGCGCGGATGTTTTGAAAATAAGTATGCCGAAAGCCACGGCTTCAGGCTTGTTTGTCAGCAGCGGCGCTTTGGGTGTGTTTTGTGCATACCACGCAGGAGCTTTTGCCATTTTACTGTGCCCTTTGATAATGCTTATATCGGCAGTATGTCTGTACATATTTTGTAGCATTTCAGATGAAAAAGCAGTTAGTATTGAGTATAAAAAACCAAGCATATATATTCTTTTATCAACTATTTGTTTTTTGATTACAATAGCCATTCGCTCTTTAATCGGAATGACAACGGACTTTTCGTGGGGCGATATGCCGGCTATGGCTTTTCTGCTTGCACTTGCAACAGCGGTGGGAAAGGCGTGTGGAGGCTATCTTGGTGACAGGTTTGGCGGTATAAAAACAGGCACCATTTCTCTGGCATTATCCTTTGTTTTCTTTATATTCGGGTTTGATAATTGGATATTTGGACTTTTGGCAGTTTTGTTCTTTAATATGATAATGTCTTTTACATTGGTATCGGTGGTGCGTATGTGCGGTGAAAAGTATGGTTTTGCATTCGGACTTACAACCTTTGCGCTGGCTATAGGATTTATCCCCACCATATTTGACGTAGGTAAATTATTCTATATGTCCTTTATTCTGGTGGGTGTTCTTCTGGCTATAATATTTATGCTGTTGGGGGATTTGCTTCAAAGAAAAGGCTGTGAAAAATAATGTGGATTATAAAAATTCTTGTTTTTAATTTATCTCTTGTGCTGGCAAGTGAGCTTTCTGTGAGCTTTTTGCTGGGGGCACGAACAATCAGAAAGCTTTCAACCGTAGCGCTTATAAATGTGATAACAAACCCTTTAGCTGTAATGCTTGTGCTGTATTTACATGTGCGTATAGGGACTTGGCCGTATAGCTTGATACTTTGTTTGGAAATACTTATTGTCATTTTGGAAGGCTTTATGTTTTCAAGATTTCAGATGTTCAAAGAGAAAAACCCATATCTAATATCACTTCTACTCAATTTGGTATCATTTGGGATTGGTGAGATTATAAATACACTTATATAAAGGAGAAAAGACATGAAAAAAACAGTATTACTTTTGATTTTGACCTTTGCAGCAATTACCCTATGCTGTCAAAATGTGTTTGCAGACGCGATTGCATATGATATGCATGAAGCAGGGTACTATGTGTACGTTGCTACCCCTGACGGCGGGCTGAATATACGCAGCGGCCCCGGAGTAGAGTACGAAAGAGTAATGGATGGCAGAATTCCTGACGGTGTCAAGCTGTACATAGGCTATACTTCGGACAACTGGGGCTTTACCTCATATAATGGATATGATGGTTGGGTTGCATTGAAGCAAACCTCTAAAACTCCTCCGGCTACTCCGAAGCCGGAGCCTACGATAGCCCCCACACCTGCTCCTCAGGTGACAGAAACGATAGCTCCCACTCCTGAAGTCACAGAGGCAGCGCCGGTGCAAGAAGCTGCTCTGGAACAAGAAAACGTAAAAAATGCCATGGAAGGACAGATATTGCTCGTGCTGGCACTGGTAATATTAATAGTTGTTATATCTGTTCTGATTGTGGTATATATAAATATAAAACCTAAGAAATAAAGGAGATAAACATGAAAAAGAAACTTATTTCAATAATTCTGGCAGCTTTGGTATTGCTGCCATCCGGTGCTTTTGCCAATACTGTTCCTGAGATTTTTTCCTCCGAGGGCAGACAGATTTGCCTTGATGTACCGGCGGGTATGTACAAGGACGGAGTTTTAATGGTCCCCGTAAGAAGAGTGTGTGAAATTTTTGATGCAAACTGTGACTGGTATGGTGATACCAGAAGCATTATTATCGACTCAAAAGATAATATTACCAGAATTTTCTTGTACCTTGACAAGCCTGAGTTTAGAATTTTCACTTTCACAAGCATAATTTCAGGCGAGGCGCAGGATTTGATGCTTGAAGCTCCTCTTGAGATAGTAGAGGACAGAACAATGGTTCCCTTTGAGCAGATATGCAAAGCCTTAAATGGCGAATGTATCTGGTCAGATGACAAAACACAGGTGACAGTAAATGTACCCCTACCTGAAAAAGAAATAAAAAAGGCAGAGATATATCTTGCCGGGGACACTGCCGATGTATCACAAGGGGAAGAGGTCACAATAAAGATTATGGGCAAAAACCTTGGTATTTTAGAGGGGTTTGGACTTTCAGGAATATCAGCAGGCGTGATTTTTGACAAGGAAAAATTTGAACATGTGTCCACAGACCTTGCTGATGCAGAGGGTAATATCGTTGAATCCGCAAAATTTGAAAACAAAGCTTTTACAAAAGATTCAGTAAAAACTGTATGTTTCGGAACAAAATCTCTTGGCTATGGTGATGAAGATGTTTGCATCGGCAAAATCGTGCTCAAAGCACTGACAGACGACGGCGGGGAGGTAAAACTTTCAAACAGAGTTTATACAATTGGTCAGGACACAGAGCTTGTGTACATGGACGAAAAAGGCGAATCTATTGCGACAATCAGCAAAGCTGCACATCTTGTAATACATACAGATCCTGCTGTGTTTAATTAAGATAGATTATAATACAAGCAAAAAAGGATAATATGGAAAGGGCTTTCGATCTTTTAAAATAAATAGTGAAAAAGGGTCTGTTATACAGACCCTTTTTTGTGCTATTGAGAAAATCAGCAACAATTGTTCTGGTTTTCACAGCAGCAATTATTTCCGCCAAGCAGATTACCATCGTTGCAACAGAAAATAAGAACAATTATAATGATTATCCAAATCCACTCGTTGTTGGAATTTCCACATCCGCCAAATAAACCCATAAATATCACTCCTTAAAGTAATGTAGTGAAATCATATTCACCGATATATACTATGTTTTCCAAAAGATATAGGTGAATAAATATTTTTCAAAAGCCTGTCCTATAACTCGATTTTCTGTGAAAGAAACTTTTTATTGAAATTTCGCAGAGAAATTGAATTGCATTGAGTATTTATGTCAGTTTTATATGTGTATTTCGTTGTGTTGCAAAGTTTCGCCTATTTATAAACAATATTAGAGTTTTTGTAAAAAGATATTGCAATAATATAAAATATGTTGTTTAATGTTTTTGTCGGAGAAATCTGACAAAAGGTAAGACTGAAAACAGTGTAACAGCTGGGCGGTTATGCTATCATCTCCCCGAAAGGAGGTGGTTGCTATGGATAATGAATACATAATTTCATTTATGATTATGTCTACTCAAAATACTAATGCTGCACGCAGAAATGCAGGTATAGTTTCTTCTGTTTTAACAATTTTAATTGGCATATTTGTTGTTGCTTTCTACTGTTACGCAAATGAACATACATATAGTGACAGTGTAATTTTCCTGTTGTTTTTGGGATTGTTTTTGATTGGCGATGGAATAATAATGACTGCAATACACTGTATTAATGGCTCTACTTATGTTGATGTATGTAAGGACAGATTTGTAGGCAAAGGTATTCAAAATTTAAATTCACAAAACTTTAACATAAAGCTTGACCAGATTAGTAATGTTTCTGTTCAGGGATTTTGGATACATATCCATACAAGCAGCGGTATTTATAAGGTTATGACAGATAAAAAAACTGCAACGGAGATATTTAACTATTATAATGAGTTAAAAGGTTGATATGTCATAATGTTTAAGCAAAGGCAGGGGTTATTAGCCTCTGTCTTTTGTTATTTAAATTTTGACGCATAATCTCAACAAAAAAATTGTTCCACAGAAAATAAAGTTATAGAAAGCCTGTCCTATAACTCGATTTTCTGTGGACCGGACTTTTCGTTGAAATCTCAAAGAGAAATTGAATTGTAAAAGCATTTTTATATGCATAATTGGTTGTGTTGCAAAGTTCCACACATTATAAACAATATTAGGGATTTTATAAAAACTGTCAAAAGTTTTATAAAATCTCTTTTGTTTTTTATAAAACCGATTATAAAAAATCCCTATTCTTTTATAAAAGATTGCAGATGATTTATAAAAGATATTCGGATTTTTATAAATCATTGACCGACTTTTTATAAAATCAAAGACGGATTTTTATAATTTTACCGCAGACCTTTTATAATTTTTGGAATAACCTTTTATAAAACTAATGCCGACATTTTATAAAAGTTGCTTGATTATTTTATAATTTCAGCATAAAGGTTTTATAATTCCTTCCGCAATCTTTTATGATTTTAGTTCCGGAGTTTTATAATTTCTGTTCTACCCTTTTATAAACAGTT
>JAZUOB010000040.1:0-7249 GCA_045604425.1 Clostridia bacterium | reverse complement strand
CTTACCGGTATAGTTGAGATAGTAGGTACTTTTATCGGTTATTTTGCAGTGTCCATATCTGCTCAAATTCTTCCTTTCGCACTGGCATTTGCCGGCGGTACAATGCTGTATATAATCAGCGATGAGATGATACCTGAAACCCATGCACATGGAAGTCAAAGAGGTGCCACATACTCCCTTTTGATAGGTTTTTGTTTAATGCTTATTATGGACTTTTATCTGGGATAAAATTATGAAAAGTACACTTATATCCTACAAGACAATCAATGATGATATTGGAAAAACTGTGGAAACCATTCTCAAGCACAAGCTTTTGATGTCATCTGCTTTGATATGTAAGCTCAAGCATGAGGGCAAAATATTTATAAATTCCACTCCTTGCAGAAGTATTGATACAATAAAAGAAGAATGTATTGTTTCTGCAGATATATACGAAAACGATACTTCTTCTAATATTATACCAAAAGAAATGGCCCTTGAAGTAGTATATGATGATGATTTATTCACTATAGTGAACAAACCAAGAAAAATGTGTGTTCACCCCTGTCCCGAAAGCTATGAAAACACCCTTGCAAACGGTATAATAAACCTATGGAATTCAAAAGGTGAATATCATAAATTTCATGCAGTGACACGCATTGATAAGGACACGTCAGGAATATGCATCATCGCAAAAAACAGCTATGGTCACAATGCACTGACGAAAGATAACAAAAGTCTTGAAAAAAAGTACCTTGCTATCATTGACGGTGTGCCTTCAAAAAAGCAAGGCAGAATCTCAGAGCCTATCGATAGAAGCCCTGACAGTATCATAAAAAGATGCGTATCCAAAACAGGAAAACCCTCTGTAACAGACTACAGCGTTATAAAAACAGAGAATAATTTATCGCTAACAGAAATCAAAACAAAAACCGGCAGAACACATCAAATAAGAGTGCATATGGCGCACCTGGGAACTCCGTTACTCAGAGATTGGCTCTATGGAAAAGATAGTGAATCACAAAGCGGGCATCTGCTTCATGTAAGCGAGGTAACTTTTGTTCACCCTCTCACTAAAGAGAGGATAAATATACACGCACCTATGCCAAAGGATATGACGGATATATTTCCTAGTGTTTAAAAACTCCTTTAAAAAAATCTATAACATTTTCAAAAAATGTTTTTTTACGGACATACTTTGTATCTGCAAGTATGTCTATTTTTTTATATTCTTTTTTTGAAAACAGTATTTCACACTCCCCTATTTTCTCACCCACACCTACACTTTCTTTTATCTCAGGAATTGTATGGAGTATCAATTCAATTTCATTCTTTACTCCTTTTATTTCAGGCAATACAACTGTTTCTCCCGCTATCGCCGGTATCTGTATATCTTCTTCGGCACTGATATATTTTAAAATCTGTCCTTTTTTGACTACCTGAGTATTTTTTACATTATCAAAGCCATAATCAAGAAGCTTTGTATGGTCATTCCAATCATCAGGTGCATTCAGCGTGACACATACAAGTGTCACATCGTCTCTGGTTGCAGCAGTCACAAGGCATCTGCCTGTCTTTTTTGTAAATCCGGTTTTGACTCCTATACAGCCGGGATACCTTTTGAGCATTTTATTATGGTTTGAAAAGCACAGCGTGCCTCCTGAATACATAACCTCTTTGTATGATTGAGAAACAATCTCCCTGAATGTATCACTTAAAAGTGCTGCACATGTAATTCTGCCAAGGTCAACTGCTGTGGTATAATGATTTTCATCATCAAGTCCGCTTGCATTTTCAAAAGATGTGTCAACAGCACCAAGAGAATGTGCTTTTTGTGTCATTTTTTCTGCAAATGCCGATTCTGTGCCGCTTATATGTTCTGCTACCGCCACAGCAGCATCATTTCCGGAATTGAGCATAAGCCCATACAACAAGTCAATCATTTTTATCTGTTCTCCTGCCGCAAGATAAGCACTTGAACCTTCCTGATATGCGGCATTAGTACTAATTTTGACCATTTCATCAGGTTTTGAATTCTCAAGCGCTAAAAGTGCTGTCATTATCTTTGTGGTGCTTGCCATTGAATGTTTTTCATATCCGTTGTATTCATACACCACCGCACCTGTTGATGCTTCCATTACACATGCATATTCTGCGGAGTGTTCTAAAGCAGCGCCAACAGACGTCTCCCAAATAAAAAAAATAAATATATACAAAAATATTTTCTTCATAAAAAAACCTCGTTTGCTGATTTTTTACATGTATATTTTAACCTCTTTTTTCTCAAATATGTACAAAAAAAGACTGCCACTGCAGTCTTAACTTTCTAATTCATAATCAGGAATAAATGCCTCCCTCATATCTACAAATCCGAAAAAACTCTTTCGACATTCCCCGTCAATCAAAAATTTTATTCTGTCTATACCAGGAATTGAAGATATAGAGTTTACAAGCTGATATATTATAAGCTCCTCCTGAATTCTGCCTTTTGGCACGTTTTCAAAATACTTGCTTCTAAGATCAATAAAGGCAATATTGTTTTTCACCTTTACCGATACTGCTTTTTTGTCACCGGGAAGCACCGGTCTTATATTCGAATTATAATCTCTCTCGGTCATAAGCTCTCCTACTACACACTCTGCACATTTTTCAGGATTTGTTTCACTGATATAGCTTTCAACCGGTACTAAACGCATCATTTGCTTGTCCACATAATATATAGCGATTTTATTCATAGGCTTATCTTCATCTGCTGACACAAAACCTATCGCTGTAATAACAATCAAATAAATCAGATACAGCACTCTGAATTTTTTTAGCACAAAAAAACCTCCAAAAATATACTCCGTATATTATATGAAGGCCTAAAGCAAGATATGACAGTTTTATTTATTGAGTACAAATTTTTCTATTGCCTGAGCTAATTGGTCAGGGCATGATGTACCCCTTCCCCTGCAGTCTGTACCTTTAAGCTTTTTTACAAGGTCAACTGCACGCATTTTATCCGCCAGAGCCGCAACGCCTTTAGTATTGCCGCTGCAACCTCCAACAAACTCGATATTCTCTACAATTTCACCGTCTGATTCAAAATTTATAACTAAACTGCACACACCTTTTGTCTTAAAACTGTATTTTTGCATTATTTCATATCCTCCAGCCATTTTTCTATTATTGGCACTGCCTGGTTCAGAAGATTTTGTTCACCACTTAAAATCTTCATATCTTTGTTTCTTCTAAACCATGTCATTTGCCTTTTTGCATATCTTCTGGAATTTTGTTTTATATCATCTATTGCTGCCTCTAAAGTAATATTACCATCAAAATATTCAAAAAGTTCTTTATAGCCAATTGCACACATGGCAGTAAGGCTTCGGTCATAATTCATGTCATACAGCTTTTTTGCTTCATCAACGAGACCTGCTTCTATCATAATATCTACACGTCTGTTTATTCGTTCATAAAGTTTTTGCCTGTCCATATCAATATACAAAACAAGAGAGTTGTATCTGGATTTTCTTGATGCTGCGATTTGTTTGTACTCTGAAAATTTCTGACCGGTAAGCTCTAGATGCTCAAGCGCTCTTATAACTCTTTTTGTATTGTTTGCATGTATATTCTCTGCAGCTTCTCTGTCTTCTTTCAACAAAAGCCCCCACAAATACTCTCCCCCATGCTCATTGTATATTTGCAAGTATTTTTGACGGATATTTTCATCATGTGCACCTTTTGAAAAATCAATATCATTTATAAGAGAATCAACATAAAGGCCTGTGCCCCCGGCAAGAATAGGCAAACATCCACGAGAATGTATATTCTCTATTATACCATGTGCCCGAGTGCAATAATCACTGACACTGTAATTAGAGCTTATTGGCACTATATCAAACATATGATGAACAACACCTTGCATTTCAGAAAAAGTAGGCTTTGCAGTGCCAATATCCATGTCCTTATAAATCTGCATACTGTCACTGGATACAATCTCACCATTATACTTTTTTGCAATATCTATCCCTAGAGATGTTTTGCCTGATGCAGTAGGCCCGCATACAGCTAAAAGAGGAATGTTTTTTTTCAAAGTATTACTCCTAAATAATTATTTTGCCTGCCATCTGCCACTGATACCACAAGGCAGTGGAAGAGAAGATGATTTCATAGGCAAACCGATTTCATCAGCCGAAACCATACCTCCAAACTTTTCACACAATGTAAGCTTTAGTACGTTGTCCAGTATAGAAGCAGACAAACCGGTTGTATACGAATTTATTAGGAAAAACAGAGGCTTGTCACTCATAATTTCTATACAATCACACACAAGAGGATACAATTCGTCTTCTATCTTCCATACCTCTCCGCCAGGACCTCTTCCATAAGAGGGCGGGTCCATAATAATGCCGTCATACTTATTGCCTCTTCTGATCTCTCTTTTTACAAATTTCTTTACATCATCAACAATGTATCTTATGCTTCTGTCAGCAAGACCTGATGACATTACATTTTCTTTTGCCCAAGTGACCATACCTTTTGACGCATCCACATGAACAACATCAGCTCCGGCATTAAGTGCAGCAACGCTGGCACCGCCTGTGTATGCAAAGAGATTAAGAACTTTGGGCTTTTTCTGTGCGTTTTTGATTATCTCAGAAAACCAATCCCAGTTCACCGCTTGCTCCGGGAACAAACCTGTGTGTTTAAATCCCATTGGTTTAATATTAAATACAAGGTCATTATAATTTACAGTCCATCTTTCAGGCAGCTTTTTGTAGTACTCCCAATGTCCTCCGCCACTTTTAGAACGGTGATATGTTGCATAGGTTTCATTCCAGAGTTTGTTTTCGTGTTTTTTGTCCCATATTGCCTGAGGGTCCGGACGCCTTAAAAGATACTTGTCCCAATACTCAAGTTTTTCTCCGGATGCACTGTCTACAAGAATATAATCTTTCCATTTATCTGCAAGCCACATACAGAAACTTCCTCTCTTTTGATCAAATTTTATAATAATATCTTCAAGTTACCTTTTAGGGATACAAAGAACATCATCTTCCAAGTAGTACTTTATACTTCCGTCCAAAGACACCGAAACTTCCCTTGGCTCTTCATCAAAATAACAAAACGCCACCGCATTTGATATGGATATATTGTCATCAAACTTTAGATTCCCTGCGCATTTCCGTGTGGAAAACACTTTTTTGTGCACATTATCATGTTTCACAATTATATACTTCAGGACTTGAAGATTTCCTGCTGACGGAGCAATCCTTGCAGAATCAACATACTTATACATCCTGGTTTCATCAACAGGTATTTGCTTGAATTTCCTGATTGTCCGTCTTTTTTTATCAGTTCATTTATATCCATTATACTGCCTCATATATTTCTTTAAGATATTATAGCATATTATATATTAATTGTAAATGATTTTGTACGACAAATCTATTTTTTTATGACAAGCTTTTTGTAAAACTTCCAGGAAACCATACCAACACAAAACTGGCACCTATCACCTACCACCAAGACTGTATAACAGTTATCTCTAATAAAATCAAGGTTTGCACCTTCCTATAACATTCGATAAATTGAAATAGACCACACGGCAGCAATATCGAGAAAAATTCAGGGGAGGGGGTTCATGTTAAAACAGTACAGATTTAATAATCATAATTTGAATATTCATTCACAATAAGACCATAATAAAAATGAGGTTGAGGCCTGCTTTTTTTATATTCGATATACCAAGGACGGTGTAACACTATGACTTTTATTACAGACAACTTTATGCTTCAAAACAAAACTGCAAAAGATTTGTTTTATAATTTTGCAAAAGATATGCCAATTATTGACTATCACTGTCATATATCTCCAAAGCTTATTGCAGAAAACTACAAATTCAAAAACGCATATGACCTGTTTTTAAGCGGCGACCATTATAAATGGAGATTGATGCGTTCAAACGGAATAGACGAAGAATACATCACAGGAAATGCTTCTGACTTCGAGAAATGGTGCGAATTTGCAAAAACAGTGCCACTAATGATAGGCAATCCTATGTATCATTGGACTCATCTGGAGCTTAAAAGATATTTTGGCATCGATACAATTTTGAATGAAAACACTGCAAAAGAAATATGGGATACAGTTAACTCTTATCTTGAAAACGATAATTATACTACGCAAGGATTGATTAAAAAATCCAATGTAGAGATCATCTGCACAACAGACAATCCCTATGATAGTCTAGAGTATCACAAACGTCTAAAAGATTTTTGCACAAAGGTCTTGCCCACATTCAGACCGGACTTAGACAACATTCAAAGTAACATAACAAAAAGAATGGATTATTTCCATGAAAACGGCTGCAGACTATCTGACCATTCTATAGACTATATAGATGATAATATAATTGAAAAACTTGTTTTTCTCGGCGAAGAATACGCGAAGAGAGGTTGGACAATGCAGCTTCATATAGGTGCTATGAGAAATAATAACACACGTATGTACGAAAAACTTGGTGCTGATACAGGATTCGATTCTGTAAATGATTTTGAAATTGCTGAGGGTATATCCAAGCTTCTGGATAGTCTTGAGAAAAAAGATTTACTACCAAAGACAATACTTTATACCCTGAACCCAAAAGACAATTATGTACTCGGCACAATGCTCGGTAATTTCCAAAAAGCACCTGTGCCCTCTAAAATTCAATTTGGTTCAGGGTGGTGGTTTAACGACCAAAGAGATGGTATGCAAAGCCAGATGAAAGCTCTTGGAAATCTTGGACTCTTGTCGCGTTTTGTAGGGATGCTGACTGATTCCAGAAGCTTTGTATCGTACACTCGTCACGAATATTTCAGACGTATTCTATGTAATCTCATCGGTAAATGGGTAGAAAACGGCGAATACCCAAATGACAACGAAATGCTTGAAAAAATCATAAAAGGCATTTGCTATGAAAATGCAAAAAAATATTTTGAATTTTAAAAAACAACCCAAGCGTCCTTTAGAACACTTGGGTTATTTTTTAGTTTGTATAATTATCAAAGTAACCTTGCACCAAAACCACCGGTGTACCTTTATCACCCGAACCGCTGGTTAGGTCACAAAGAGAGCCGATAAGGTCTGTAAGCTGACGAGGTGTTGTACCTTGAGATGCCATATTACCTACAAGGTTGTCCTCTTTTGCCTTTATGCTAGCTGATATAGCTTCTTTAAGAGCCTCACCTGACAAGTCTTTGTAATCGTTGTCAGCAAGATACTTGAGCTTCAACTCATTAGG
>JAZUOB010000039.1:0-5150 GCA_045604425.1 Clostridia bacterium | reverse complement strand
AAAGCATATCAAAATACTCATCAAGCGACTCTTCTAAAAACACGTCTGCCTCGGAACTGTCAAATATACTAAGCCTTGGGTCTATTCCAATAAGATGAAAGTTTTGCTTTACAAATCGCATACAAAAAGACTCGATTGTAGAAAATTCTGCCATAGGCAGTTTTTTTAGTTGCTCGTTTATAATCTTTCTTTTTTGTTTGTCTGTTTCATTCTTGTATGATTCTTCAAGAGATTTTTTGATACGCTGCTGCATTTCTCTGGCTGCATCTTTTGCAAAGGTGACAACCAACAATCTGTCAATAGGAGTGTAATTGCCGTTTGGGTCAGGCAATAGTTTCCTGGTGATTCTCTCAACTAAAACAGCAGTTTTTCCGGAGCCTGCAGCTGCACTTACAAGCAAATTTGGAAGTGTATCTATAGCTTTTAACTGGTCAGCCGTCCATTTTGTCACTTATATCACCCAATCTCGTTATTATTTATGGATTTCATTATTTCAGCACCTTTGGCACCTGTATTTTCTTTGGCGCCCTTGCATAAGTCGTACATACACACAGAAGCATACGGACAGAACTTGCATGAATCCTTTTTCGAAGTCTTATAAGGATACACTCTTACATCCCCGTCTTTTATGTCCTTTGCAGCTTTTGTGGTAATTTCCTTTATCGAAGTTAAAACAGCATCCATTTTTTGACTGGTTATAACTTCCGAGGCTTTAGAATAGCTGCGGTCTTTGTTTAATTTTAGATTCAGAAAACTACTTTCTCCAAGATAATCAAGGTCCGAATCCATATCAATTCCGGTCTTGACCTCGATTATATTATCCTCTTCTGCCTCTACAATAGTACCGCTAAGCTTATATGCCTTTTTGAGTTCTTCGGACAATTTTTGTGTGTCTTTTAAAGATAAAACTCTTTTTTTGATACTGTTATAAAAAAGTCCTCCAATATCCGCATTCGAAAATTTTTCTCTAGCCGCCATGGCATAGATAATAAGCTGCAGGTCTACACCGTTTAAGGCATCCACTAAATCAAACTTTTTCTCACCTGTTTTGTAGTCGACAATTCTTATAAAGATTTTGCCATCTTCTTCCCTGATGTCAATTCTGTCAATAATACCGTGAAAATCAATATCATTGGTGCCATCTGAAAGCCTAAAATCTTCAAATCTCATTTCATTTGCAAATATTGAATAATTGCCTTTTATAAGCATCAGATGTATTATATCTGCTGCTTTTTTTATTGTGCTTTCAAGCCTTGAAAACACCTCTGCAATCTTTGTATCTTCTTTTGAAAGCTGCACACTGTCCGAAAGCTCTGTCACAATCGAGCTTATAATTTCATGGCTTTTTTCAGTGGTTAAAGATGTCCATTTTTCTTTTTTTTCATCAGCTGTTTTGCTTTCGCCCTCAACCATCTGGCAGTAAAGTGCAATAGCGTGATGAATTATACTGCCGGTATCCGTGCTTTTTATACCATACGCTTCATCATCTTCAAGCTTCAAGCCGAAGCTTAGATAATACATAAAAGGACACTGGAAATATTTTTCAAGTCTTGATACACTGTACTGTGTAAGATTTGCATATAATTCTTTTGATATCTCCTTTGAAATGCTTCCCTCTAAAACCTTATATTTTTCTGCTTCATCAATAAGACCCAAAGCTTCTTTCATCTGAGGATGATGACTAAACCATTGTTTTATCGCTTCATAATATGGCGAAAGTTCTTCACCTGATGCTATCTTTAAAAGAAGCTTATGGAGCATTGCATCAGGTATTGTTATAGATAGTTCATCATCCCGGAAGCCGATTTCAGTTTTAGGGAATTTATTTTTTATAAAATCAAAGATATAAGAGTCCTCTGTTTTGTCACCGTCAATTCCTGTTGTGCTGTTGCTGATATACAGATACTTGGATGTTTCTGAAAAGGCGGATAAAAGCTCAAATTCCTTTGACCTATTCCTGACAGTTTTTCCAACTGATGACGGAAGCGAGGTAAATAATTCAATTTCATCTTCCGAAATCAAGCTGTCATTTTTTATAACTGCAGGCACACTGTCAGCCGTTGCTCCCAGCACAAAAAGTGCACCTACTTCTGTTCCTTTTCTATGTCCTGCGTCGCTGACCGTAACACCATTTGTCATAGAAGGAATTATACTTATTTCTGATGCTTCAATGCCGGCTCTAAGATATTCACCAAACACGTTCCTTGACACTTTTATATCACCAAATGCCAAAACCATCTGGTCAAACAGTTCCACAAGAATATTCCATACCTGAGTAAGTCTTAAAGCTTCATTTTCTTCACCTGATTTTTCAAATTCTTCTACGTATGAATGTATTTTTTTGTAAAGCCGGATGCTTTCAAAAAACTCGAACAAATAAGCTACATGTTCTTTTAAGGTCTTTCTGCCTTTGGACTTTTCATAATAATCAAGCAATGGGTCTAGAACTAAACCTCTTAGTTTCTGAAGCTTTTTATGATTTGGTATAAGTCTTGTATTTATGCCCATAGCTTCGTCAAAAAAGCCTTGTGATTCCATTGTAAAGTACTTTTCGTCGTTCCACATATTGCCCGAGATGCCGCGCTTTTTTATAAAAAGAGATAAATAATCTATATCATCACTGTTATCAAGAACGTAGCCGGTCTTAAGGTATCTTATAACATGACTTTCTAAAAACCTTTTTTTGTCCAGAATATCAAAAACACAAAGCAAGAGTATTGAAACCGGATGGCTTTGTAATGGTACCTTGTAGTCTGCAAAGTACGGAATTGAATATTTTTCAAAAACCGCTTCTATGCAAGAAATATAGCTTCCGGGGTTTCCGCATAAAACAGATATATCAGAGAATTTATATCCCCCATCTATAACAAGGTCAAGAATTTTCATAGCTGCCGCTTCAACTTCCGTGTACACTTCATCGGCTTTATGAAGCTCTATTTCAGGTGCGAAATCGTTGCAAACCTGGTCTCTGTCGTCATATGTATCACATAAAAATTTTATTGGTTTACTAATCTTTTTTGGTGTATCACAAAAAGACACAGTATAAGGAAAACCATGTTTTTTGCACATCTTCACAAGATTGCTTTTTGTAGACATAGGAATTGAATATACGTCATCGGTGTCAGTTTCTGCGCTTCTTGCAGGCAAAAACACATTTACATCTGCACCTGATTCTAAGAAGCTTTTTAATACTGACATTTCTGTGGGTGCAAATTCAACAAAGCCGTCTATCCAGATTTCGCTATCTTTAAAAAGACCCTTAGACGATATTAAAGCCGCGGCTTCATAAAGAAGGTCAGCTTCATCCTTAAAGCCTTTATCTTTAAACTCAGCGTTGTAGCTATCATATATCTTAATAAGGTCTGTAAGCTTTTTGCCTGTCAGTGTATCTTTTATGGGTATAATCTCATTTTTGAATTTTGGAATATCCACCAAAAACCTTTTAAAGTCATTGATAACATCTAAAACACTTTGAATAAATCCCATTCTGTCTTTTGTGGAATAAAAAACAGACTTTTCATCAATGGAGTCGTCTATAATTCGTCTTAAAAGCATTTGTTTCCCAACAGAAGACAAGGCATCACAGCTGGTTGATAATTTCCTTATCAATTGACTAAGTGTAAGGACCTTGAGATTTCCAAAACCCAAACCGCCTATTGATTCACATATTTTTTTCTCAGCAAGATATGAAAATCTGTCAGGAACCATCAAAATCAAGTTCTTATCTGGCTGATGTTTCATGGTTTCTTTGATTTGCTCTAAATATGTAAAAGATGCATCAAAAACAAGTCCGGTGCATATTATTTTCATAGGCATAAAGCTTGTCCTCCTTTCTAAACGTAAAGGCCGCCATAATGACAGCCTTAAAACTAAAATTCTATATTTTGGGTAATACCGGTTATATCTCGTTTGATAATACGGGCAATGATATTATGGTTTTTATCCTGCTGTATTTGCTTTTTTGAAGCTACATACAACTGTCCGCTTACTTTATCTGCACACAAAAAATATGTTCCTTTGGTTTTACTATTTTTATCAGCTATATATCTCTTATTATTATACCTGACGCATATTTTGAAGCTGTAATTGTATATAAAATCAGCAGGTATTTGTACCATGGAGAAGTTTAACACGCTACCATCAGAAGAAAGTGTAGTCTTGCCTACTATGTACTCTTTGAGTGTAACCATTTCACTGCTTTTGAAAATAAAAGGAATTGGCATGGAAATACATTCGGCAATATTCATCATCACATCAAGAGAAGGAACTTTATTTTGTGTTTCCAACATAGAAATTGCATATCTTGAAGCACCGGATAATCTGGCAAGTTCAACCTGAGTCAAATTTTGCTGCTGTCTGTAATGTCGTACATATTCTCCAAGTTTTTCTCTGTCATCCAAATGAGTGTAGTCCATTAGTTACCAACTTTCTGTATTCATACTATTTGCAATCAAAGCATACTCCTGTATACTAAGGGTCTCTCCTCTTCTGCCTGGCTCAATACCGAGAGTAGAAAGCTTTGATATTACATTTTGTTTTGGTATGTTCATTCCCTGACTCAAGCAATTGGCAAGGGTCTTTCTCCTTTGTGAAAATGCTGCCTTGACTATTGAAAAAAACAACTTCTCATCAGGAACATCCACACAAGGTGTTTGCCTTATTTTCATGGATATAACAGCAGAATCAACCTTTGGAGCAGGGACAAAACAAGCAGCAGGTACGCTGCAAACATACTCTGGCTCACTATAATATGAAGTAAGCACACTGATTGCTCCGTATTCTTTGCCGCCGGCAGTAGCACACAGTCTTTGGGCTACCTCCTTTTGAACCATTACCACAATTTTATCAAGATTTAGCTTGCTTTCCAAAAGCTTTGTAATAATAGGTGTTGTGATATAATACGGAAGATTTGCAGCAACAGATACGTCCATGCCGGAAAACTCGTTATTTATAATTTCACTAAGGTCCATTTTCATACAGTCACCTTGTATGATATTGACATTTTCGTGTTCTTTCAAAGTATACCGAAGAACTTCCGGAAGTCTTTGGTCAAGCTCTATTGCAACTACTTTGTCAAAATTCCTGGCAAGGGCACTGGTGAGCGTACCAAATCCGGGACCTATTTCGATTATACCTTTTGAGCCGGATGC
>JAZUOB010000038.1:0-7006 GCA_045604425.1 Clostridia bacterium | reverse complement strand
TTCGTATACTCTGGATATACCAAACGAGAAAATAGGCGATTTTGATTCAGAGCTTATTCAGGAATTTTTTGAAGCTTTTGCAAGAGAAGCAAAAGTGACACTACATATAAAGAAGCTGGACGGCACCAACTCGCATCATATTGCTGAGGGAGCTTTTAAGGCTTTTGCAAAAGCAATGTTTCGTGCTGTTTCAACTGATGAAAAATACAAAGATGACATTCCTTCTACAAAAGGTCTTTTGATTTAAAGGAGATACCACAACATGATTGCAATTATAGACTACGGTGCAGGAAATATATTTTCTCTGCGCTCTTCCTTTGCTTATCTTGGTGCTGATGCAGTACTTACCGGGGACAAAAAAATAATAGAAAAAGCCGACAAGCTTGTGCTCCCCGGCGTTGGTGCGTTTAGTGATGCTGCAAAACTTTTGAAGGAATCCGGATTGTTTGACACAATTCAAAAAAATGTAGCCACCGGCAAGCCTTTGATGGGCATTTGCCTCGGAATGCAGCTTTTGTTTGAAAAAAGCTATGAGTACGGTGAGACGGAAGGATTAGGGCTTATTCACGGAAATATCAAATATATCGGTGATAATATGAAAGAAAACTTGAAGATACCCCACATAGGTTGGAACAGCCTTAAGTTTTCTGAAAATAAAAACCCAATATTCAAATATATTGACGAAGGTGACTTTGTATATTTTGTTCACTCATATCATGGCACTGATTGCGAAGAAAACACCATAGCCACTACAGAGTATGGCAAAACAATCACTGCGGCTGTGGCAGACAAAAACGTGTTCGGCATGCAATTTCATCCTGAAAAAAGCGGAGAAAAAGGACTTAGCATCCTGAAAGCTTTTTGTGAAATTTAGAATTTAAAGGGGACTTTAATAATGAATATTTTTCCTGCAATAGATTTAAAGGACAAACAGGTTGTACGTCTTTTGAAAGGCGATTATAATCAAATGACAGTTTATGGGGACAACCCTTTAGAAGTAGCTAAAAGCTTCAAGGCTCAAGGTGCTGAGTATTTGCATGTAGTAGACCTTGACGGTGCAAAAAGCGGCAATGGTACAAATTCTGAAATAATCAAGACTTTAGCCGCTAAAAGCGGCCTTAAAGTACAAACAGGCGGTGGCATCAGGAATGCTGATGTGGTAGAGGATTATATCTCATCCGGTGTGTTCAGAGTAATACTGGGTACCGCTTCTGTAAAGGACCCGGATTTTTTGAAAGCAATGGTGAAGGAGTACAAAAGCAAAATTGCTGTAGGTGTGGATATTCTGGACGGATATGTAGCAATAAACGGATGGACAGAAAAATCTGACCTTGAAGCATTTAAATTCTGCGATTGGCTTTGCTCTCTTGGAGTCAGTACAATTATCTGCACTGACATTTCAAAAGACGGGGCAATGTCCGGCACCAACAGACAGCTGTACAAAGAGCTTTCTGAAAAATTTCCACTGGATATCATTGCCTCCGGCGGCGTGTCCGACATGGAGGATATCAGTGAGCTTACAAAGCTGAATTTATACGGTGCAATAATCGGCAGAGCACTTTATAATGGTGCTATTGATCTTGGCATGGCAATTAAGGAGAGCAAACAATGATTACAAAAAGAATTATTCCCTGCCTTGATGTGAAAAACGGCAGAGTAGTCAAAGGCACTAATTTTTTAGGACTTCAGGACGTGTCATCACCTGTGACCCTTGCAAGCTACTATAGTGAAAACGGTGCTGATGAACTGGTATTTTATGACATAACCGCATCTTCGGACGAAAGACAGCTTTTTACAGATATACTTTGTGAGGTGGCATCAAAAATTTTTATCCCCCTTACTGTTGGCGGCGGAATAAATACACTTTCCGACTTTGACCGGGTTTTAAAATGCGGTGCAGACAAAGTAAGTGTAAATTCCGGTGCTATAAAAAACCCCTCCCTTATAAATGAGGCGGCAAAAAAATACGGAGACCAATGTGTTGTTTTGTCTGTAGATATAAAACGTGTGGACGGGAAATTCACTGTATTTGCAAAGGGCGGCAGAGAAAACACCGGACTTGATGCTATTGAGTGGATAAAAAAAGGCACAGCAGACGGTGCAGGAGAAATAGTGGTAAACAGCATAGACACCGACGGTGTAAAAAAAGGCTTTGACCTCGAGATGCTTGAGGCGGTATGCAATGCTGTAAGCGTACCTGTGATTGCATCAGGCGGTGCAGGATGCATTGAGGACTTTACAACACTGTTTAAAAGTGTTCCAAGAGTTGATGCAGGGCTTGCTGCTTCTATTTTCCATTTCGGCGAAGTGAAAATTCCGGAGCTTAAGAAAAAACTCACAAGTGACGGTATAAATGTGCGTATATAACAGAAAGGAAGTTTATTATGATAGATATATCCAAAATCAAATTCGATGAAAAAGGGCTGGTGCCTGCTATAGTAGTAGACGCCAATACAAAAAAGGTGTTGACTCTGGCATACATGAACAAGGAAAGCCTTTTGATATCTATAAAAGAAAAGAAAACCTGCTTTTATTCAAGATCCAGACAATGTCTTTGGAGAAAAGGTGAAACATCAGGCAATTTTCAGCATATAATTGACATAACCTGTGATTGTGATATGGACGCTCTGGTTATAAATGTAATAAAAGATGGTCCTGCATGTCATACAGGAGAAGAGTCATGCTTTCACAATCAACTGTTTGAAAATGACGAACTTGGTGCTTTTTCCATGGAAGGTCTTTACAAACTGATAGAGGGCAGAAAAACCGACAAAAAAGAAGGCTCATATACTACATATCTTTTTGAAAAAGGTATTGACAAAATCCTCAAGAAAATCGGTGAAGAATCTACAGAAGTCATTATCGCTTCAAAAGCAGATGACAAAAAAGAAACTATATATGAGGTGGCTGACCTGGCATATCATATCATGGTTATGATGGTAGAAATGGGAATATCTATTGACGATATAAAGTCTGAGCTTGCCTCACGCCACGTTATTGATAAAAAGGTCAAGCAGGAGAAAATGACCAAATGATAAAACAAAATCTTCATACTCACACAACTTATTGTGATGGTAAGAACACATGCGAAGAAATAATCATATCTGCTATAGACAAAGGTTTTGAGTCAATCGGTTTTTCAGGGCATGCTTATACCCCCAAAGACACAAGCTATTGTATGACAGAAGAAAATACAATAAATTACCATATGGAAATTGACCGGCTTAAAACAAAATACCGGGATAAAATCAAAATCTACAAAGGTATTGAAGCAGACCTTTATTCATCTTATGAAGCTTGTGACTTTGATTATACAATCGGCTCTGTCCATTATATCGAAAAAAACGGAGAACTCCTCCCTGTTGATGAAAGCAAAGAGGTCACAAATTATATTATCAAAAAATACTTTCAGGACAATGCCATGGCATATGCAAAAGCATATTTTGATGAAGTAATAAAGCTTTCCCTAACAAAGAAGTTTGATATTTTAGGGCATTTTGATTTGGTGTGTAAGTTTTCAAAGGACATTGCAGCGCTTGATACAAATTCCAATGAATATTTGACTTATGCGCTGGATGCACTTAAAATTATATCCGAAAAAGTCAGGATGTTTGAAGTAAATACCGGAGGCATGGCAAGAGGGTACACACAAAGTCCATACCCCATGAAAAATATACTCATGAGCATGAGAACACTTGGTATGGAGCCAATAATCACATCTGATTGTCATGACAAAGATATGCTGGATTATGAATTTTCTAAAGCTACAGCAATACTTAAAGCTTGCGGCTTTGAGCATACTATGTATCTTAGCCCGTCAGGATTTATAAAGCAAAAGTTATAAGACAGGAAGTATATAATAGTGAAAAGATTTATAAAATATATGTTTGGTATAATAATTGTGTTGTTTCTGGCAGTGTACATCATAAATTCTGAAACTGATTTTTTCAGAAGCTTTGACCAAAACTATCCGGAAATTACAGAACGTGCACCAATAGTTTCAAAAACCTGCCAAAGCATTTCGGACACATTTTCAAAACTACCCAGTGTTCAAAAAATAAAAGAGTATTTTGTGAAAGTAAAAATGCCGGTTGAGCCTGATACCTTTGCAGAAAATGCGTATATAAAGGATAGTCCTCTTCTCTGCTTCTATGAAAAGGAAGCTGTAGGCATAACCATAAATGAAGATAATACATTCACCGTGTTCGGCATACTTCTGGACACCAAAAAACCAAATCTTATTGTAAGGGTTAAGGATTCAAAAAATAACAAGATAACTGAAAGTTCATTTTCTCTGGACTCGGAATTTAAGTTCAGCAAGACTATGAGAATTCCTGCCACAAACGAAAATCTTCTGGTTGTGGATGTATTTGCAGGGGAAAACAAATACGGCAATTATATAGGCTTGGTGAATGATTATATCTATCTTACAAACAACGAGGGCACTTGGGAAATCAAAAAATCACCTGTGTATAAGCAAAACAAGGATATATACGCAAGCCCCAAATCAACTTCGAAAGCACTTAAAAGCACAAAGCATATAGAAGCTGACAACAAAAAAATAACAGCTCTTGCAGAGAAAGTAACAAGGGGCTGTACAACAGATTATGAAAAAGCACTGGCAATTCATGATTGGATATGCTCGAACGTTCACTACGACAACGACAGCCTGTCAAAAAGTATTATTGCACCCCACAGTGCAACTGATGTTTTGAAATCAAAAAAAGCAGTATGTATAGGGTATGCAAATCTCTTTGCCGCAATGGCAAGAAGCTGTGGTATCCCCTCTTATGTAGTGACAGGCTATGCTCTTGGAATATCATCAGGAAGCCGCGTATGGACAGACAAAATCATAAGCGGCAAGGAAGAAAATCATGCCTGGAACGAAGCTTATATAGACGGAAGATGGGTTATAATCGACTCTACCTGGGACACATACAACAGCTTTGAAGACGGAGCAATGCAAACAAACAGTGATGTTTCTCATTTGTATTTTGACGCAAATATTGACTTTTTCAGCCAAAATCATAAAATAATGAATTATCAATAATTGTCTTGCAAAAAGTATTTTTTTATGTTATACTCAAAATAATAAAACTTAATATTTCACACAAAGTGTTGATTATACTGTAAAAGCTTGTGCCAGGTATAGTCGGTGTAAAGGGAATGGGGTGAGAATCCCCTGCGGTTCACTGTCGGTGTGTGCATCGAAGTTTTTGTATCCGTTATCGAAAGATAGTCATTGGGAAACTGAGAAGGCAGGATACAAAAATGCAGATTTTATCTATATGATGCGAGTCACAAGACCTGCTTTGGTGTTATCTCGTAAGTGTTTCAATAAAACATAGAGATAATATTTTCGGTCATGGGGGGTTATACACCTGTTTTGCTGACTGGATTGTGGTTCATCACAGAAAAACTCAGCTGTGATAATTTTTCTAAGGAAAAATTGTCGCAGTTTTTTTGTTGTCTGCGGCAAGTGTGTCGGAGGTGAAAAACATAATACAACATTGAGCATTAAAACGAAAGGATGAATCAAAGTGAAATTTAAAAAAGGATTTAAAAGTTTTGCGGCTATTTTATTAGTATTTGCAATGTTTATGTCGCTTGTGCCCATGAACGTTATGGCGGCAGACAGTATTACGGTTTATGCCAGTGTGATAAGAAACGGAGAGTTTACAACAGGAGAGAACAACCAGACAATAGCTCATGTACCTGTTATCGTAAACAGTCAGGCACCAACGATTGATGAGGCGTTTGCCTCCTTGCACGAGACCTATTACATAGACGGAGCCGAAGGCTACAGAACATCACAGATGGATACATATACCACCTCAATCACAAAGTTTTGGGGTGTTGAATCTGATTTTTTGGGCTACTATAACAACAATCAATTTGCAGGAGGTACGAATGACGCTGTTATAGATGGGGCACATATTGTTTTGTGGTTTTATCAGGATACAACAAGATGGTCTGATACATACACATTTTTTGATAAAACTACTGCAACAGTTGCTTGTAAAGATACTTTGGATTTGACTCTTTCAAAAGACGGTGGATCTCTTCTTTCCAATGCAGTGATTACTGTAGACGGCATAGAGGTTTCAGACAAGATAACCGATGCTGAAGGTAAGGTTTCTTTATCATTTGAAGAGGGCGGTACATACATTGTTTCTGCCAAATATACCGATTCTTATATAGTGCCTCCTGTATGTATCGTTACTGCAACAGAAGAAGGAAAAACAGATGCAGAATATGTGGCTTTGGACAAAGAAGCACTTTGTGCCACTTATACCAATGGACAAAATATCACTCTTTCCAAAACCGGCAAAAGCGGAAAAACCCGCATTGAATGGGTATCTGATAGTGAGTGCATAGATACTGCTACAGGTGCGGTGACTATACCTGATATAGATACAACAGTCAACTTGACAGCTACAATCAGGTGCAATGGTGTATCAGATACCAGAACATTCCAAATTTCTGTCCCCGGTCGTTTGACCACAGCAAAAGAAACTTTGATAAACAAGGCTCTTCAACCTGTGGAATATACCAATGCCACAAGTTCAGCCTTTAAATATGACTCTGCAACAGATGACACGAACATACTGACGCTGGCATCTGAAATTATCAATGATGATAGTATTACTGTAGATTTCGCCCAAGACTTTAGTGCGACAGACATTATTGCCACTGACGGAACTATCACATACCCAACAGATGAAACAAAAGAAATCTATTTGCCTCTTATATTAACATTCAACGGACAAAGTGAAACAGTAAATGCAAAAGCCATAATACCAAAGCATTCACAGACAAAAAAAGAAGCCATAGATACCATGAAAACAGCCATGACAGGTTATATGAACGATCCTAAAGTGCTTAATGGCAACGCTTCTTTAAACCAAGTAAAGACTACTCTTCTGCTCCCCGGCGGCAAAAGCACCGGACTATATATCACATGGGCTTCCAGCAACGAAGATGTAATTAAAGTTACAGGTAATCC
>JAZUOB010000037.1:0-5701 GCA_045604425.1 Clostridia bacterium | reverse complement strand
CCCACATCGTGGATATAGCCCTTGAAGCCCGGCTGGTGGGTAAGGATGCGGCCCTCTGCGAGGATGGAAGCCTTGCTTCTGGAGGTGACAATCCTGCCCTGATGAAACGCAAGTGCACAAAAATTACATCCTCCAAAGCATCCTCTGTTTGCAGCTATAGAAAACTTTACTTCTTTTATTGCCTCTATTCCGCCTGATTCTTCGTACATAGGATGATAGTTCTTTGTATACTTAAGGGAATATACCCTGTCAAGCTCCTTTGTGGAAAGTGGTGTCTGAGGCTTGTTTTGTACAAGATACTTATCATTATGCTTTTGTACAATCACCCTGCCGGTATAAGGATTCTGTTCGAAGTACTGGTCACGGCATGATACGGCATATGCTTTTTTGTCATTTCTGCAGTCTTCCATAGAGGGAAGTTCCAAAGCTCCATCCGGCTTATCCGAGGAGATATAACATGTACCGTCAACATCGGTTATTTCCTTGACAGGTACTCCCTCTTGAAGCTTTTTTGCAATCTTTATAATCTGCCTCTCTCCCATACCGTAAATGAGAATATCTGCTCTTGAAACAAACAAAACAGAGCGCCTTATTCTATCGTCCCAGTAATCGTAGTGGGCAAAACGCCTGAGGCTTGCCTCTACTCCGCCTATGATAATGGGGATGTCGCCAAAAGCTTCTCTTATGCGGTTTGCATACACTATTGTGGCTCTGTCAGGTCTTTGTCCTGCTTTATTCCCCGGTGCATATGCATCATCACTTCTGCGTTTTTTGCTGACAGTGTAGTGATTAACCATGCTGTCGATATTGCCGGCTGAGATAAGAACTGCCAGTTTTGGTTTTTTAAGCTTTTTAAAATCGTCCACGCTTCGCCAATCAGGCAAAGAAATAATGCCTACTTTATACCCCTCAGCTTCAAGCACACGTGAAATGATAGCATGACCGAAGCTTGGGTGGTCCACATAAGCATCACCTACTATATATAAAAAATCAAGTTGGTCCCAGCCACGCTCTTTCATATCTTCTAAGCTGACCGGCAAAAATGAATTTTTCAATTAAAAAAACCTCCAATTTGGTTTAATTAAGCATACCATATCACCGAGTAAAAGTCAATAACAGCGGTTATGTTTTTTAGGCAGATTGTATAAAAAAACATGGACGGAATTTGAAAGTTTAATTTATCATGCTATCACTTTATCATTTTACTTGACTAAAGCGATGAAGTGTGGTATTATGTTAGAGTAAAATAATATGTAATGAAAGGTAGCTTACCATGATAAAATATAACTTCCAATCACAAGAAGACCTTATCTCAAAACTACGTTTTTTGTATGAAAAACTGGGATACAAAAAATACAAAATGAATAAATTTGAAGAATATGATTTCTATATTGAAAATAAAAGCTTTCTCAAAAGCAAGCATATTATAACATTTAACGACCTGAACGGCAAGCTTTTGGCGCTTAAACCTGACGTGACTTTGTCTATTGTCAGAAATTCTGATAATGATATACAAAAGCTGTACTACACAGAAAATGTATACCGAGTGAAATCAGGACAGTACAAAGAGATAATGCAGGTTGGTCTTGAGTATATGGGTAATGTAGACACTTATACAATCAGCGAGGTAGTAACTCTGGCATCAAAAAGCTTGTCATCAATCTCTGACAGCTATGCACTGGATATTTCACATATGGGATTTATCTCCGGAATGCTTGACGAGCTTAAGCTTTCCGAAACCGAGTATGACAAAATGCTCAGGCTCATAAGCCACAAGGATGCACATGAAATACAAGCTCTTTTAAAAAGCATTGACGCTGATGAGAAAATAACAGACAAGATAATCACAATGGCTACACTTTACGGAAGCTTTAGTGATATACTCCCCAAATGCCTTGATTTGTCATTGAACGAAAAAACCGACAGAGCTCTATCCGAGCTTAAAGACCTTTATGAGCTCTTAAAAGCAACAGGAAACGAGAAGAACATAAACCTTGACTTCTCAATAGTAAATGACATGAGCTATTATAACGGTGTTATATTCCAAGGCTTTATAAACGGAATTACCGGCAGCATACTATCAGGTGGCAGATACGATAATCTTTTGTCAAAGCTTGGTAAAAACTTTGGTGCAGTCGGATTTGCTATATACACAGATATGCTTGAGTATCTGGATACTGACACAAATGAAAGCGATGTGGACGTAATGCTTCTATATAGCACACAAACCCACGCTTATGAAATCACAAAAAAAGTAGCGGAGCTTACCGGCGGCGGTCTTTCGGTGCTTGCAGCTCAGAAAATACCCACAAATTTGAACTACAAACTGCTTCTTAAAATGAACGGAAAGGCGGATGAAACAGTTGAAGGAAATGATTAATATAGCACTCCCCAAAGGCAGACTGGGAGAAAAAGTATATGAGATATTTGAGTCACTGGGTTATGGTTGTCCGTCAATTCGGGAGAACACCAGAAAGCTTATTTTTGAAGATGAAGAAAACGGGGTAAGGTACTTTTGGGTAAAACCCTCCGATGTGGCAATTTATGTTGAAAAAGGCGCTGCTGATGTAGGTGTTGTAGGCAAGGATATAATTCTTGAATACAAGCCTGACATTTATGAGCTTCTGGACCTTGGAATAGGAAAATGCAGAATGTGTGTTGCCGGAATAAAAGGCAAAAAGCTTCGAAAAGACAGAACTATTCGCGTTGCCACAAAGTTTAAAAACATCGCCCTTGACCACTACAGAAAAAAGGGCAAGGATATAGAAATAATCAAGCTGAACGGCTCAATCGAGCTTGCCCCCCTCCTGAAAATGTCCGACGTAATTGTGGATATTGTGGAAACGGGCACAACCCTTAAGGAAAACAATCTGGAAGTATTTGAAGAGATTGTGGATATCAGTGCAAGATTTATCTCAAACAAGACAAGCTACAGATTCAAAACAGAGCAGATTATTGAGATGAAAAAACGGCTTGCTAAATCACTTTGAAAGGAATGAACATAAATGATTAAGATATATGAAGGTCTTACATGCCCCATTGATGAAATCATGGGAAGATTAGAAAGCACAGCGGGCGAAGGTGTTGAAGAAAGCGTTAGAGATATTATCTCAAACGTCAGAAAAAGAGGAGATGCGGCAGTGCTTGAGTACACCGAAAAGTTTGACGGTGTAAAGCCTGAAAGAATGGAAGTCACAAAAGAAGAAATAGACTCTGCATTTGATAAAGTGGACAAAGAGCTTATTTCTATAATCACAGAAGCTTCAGAAAATATAAAATCGTTTCATCAAAAGCAAGTGCGTCAAAGCTTTGTGTCCAACGAAAAAGAGGGCACTGTTCTTGGTCAGAAGATTACTCCCCTTGAAAAAGTAGGATTATATGTACCGGGAGGCACTGCAAGATATCCTTCTTCTGTGCTGATGAATGCAATTCCTGCCAAAATAGCAGGTGTGAATGAAATAATAATGGTGACTCCACCTGATATAGACGGAAATATCCCGGATATACTTTTGGCAACGGCTAAAATCGCAGGAGTAGACAGAATTTTCAAAACCGGCGGTGCCCAGGCTGTAGCTGCACTGGCATATGGCACCGAGACTATTCCACCTGTATATAAAATCGTAGGCCCCGGTAATATCTTTGTAGCAGAAGCAAAGCGTCAGGTGTATGGAAAAGTAAGCATTGACATGATTGCAGGACCCAGTGAAATTCTGGTAATTGCAGACTCTACCGCAAGTGCTGAAAATATAGCAGCCGACCTTTTGTCTCAGGCAGAACACGACAAGCTTGCATCCAGTGTTCTTGTGACAGACTCTAAAAAGCTAGCAGAGGATGTATCTTTAGAGCTTGAAAAACAAATACCCCTTCTTGAAAGAGCCCAAATTGCAAGAGAGTCTATAGACAGCTTCGGCAAAATCTTTGTGACAGACTCTTTGGAGGACTGTATAGACATAGCTAATCAGATTGCACCCGAACACCTTGAGCTTTGTGTAGATAATCCATTTGATTATCTGTCAAAAATCAAAAATGCCGGCTCAATATTCCTTGGAAAATACTGTCCGGAATCTTTGGGAGATTATTTTGCGGGTCCGAACCACACTCTCCCGACCAGTGGTACTGCAAAGTTTTCAAGTCCACTTTCTGTAGATGACTTTATCAAAAAATCATCATTTATCTACTATACAAAGGAAGCACTTGAAAAAGAATATGAAAAAGTAGCTGTATTTGCAGAGCAAGAAGGACTGACTGCTCATGCTCGGTCTGCACGTATAAGATTCGGAAAGGAATGAAAATAAATTGAGCAGATTTTTAAGCAAAAGACTTGAAAGTCTTGAAGAATACGTCCCCGGCGAACAGCCAAGAGACAAAAAGTACACAAAGCTTAATACAAACGAAAGCCCCTTCCCCCCTTCCCCCAACGCTTGCTGTCTTTTAGACAGCGCCATGGCTCAGGATATGCGGCTTTACAGCGACCCTACTTGCCGTGAGCTTACAGATGCTATAAGCAAAGTTTATAATATTGCTCCGGAGTGTATCATATGCGGTAACGGCTCCGATGAAATATTGTCATTTGCTTTTCAGGCGTTTTGTGACAGCACTGTACCCTGCGTTTTCGCTGATATAACATACGGATTTTATAAGGTGTTTGCAGACCTTTATTGCATAAAAAAAAAGATTATCCCCCTGAAAGATGATTTCAGCATAGATATAGAAGACTATAAAAACGCCGGCGGCACAATCTTCATTGCAAACCCCAATGCCCCAACCGGCATTCTTCTCGGCATTGACAAGATACGAGAAATTTTATCAGCCAACAAAGACAACATTGTGGTTATCGACGAGGCATATATAGATTTTGGCGGCGAAAGCTGTTATAAGCTCATAGATGAGTTTGACAATCTGCTTGTAGTACAGACCTTTTCAAAATCGAGGTCTCTTGCAGGTGCAAGGCTTGGAATTGGTATAGCAAATCCCAAGCTTATAGCCGACCTTCAAAGAATAAGAAACTCCAACAACCCTTATAACATAAACCGCATGACCCAAAAAATAGGTGCGGCATGTATACTGGATACAGAGTATTTCAAAGAATGTACAGATAAAATTATATCAAACAGACAAACTCTTACAAAGGAGCTTCAAAAAAGAGATTTTGATGTTATAGATTCAAAAGCAAACTTTGTATTTGCAAGGCACAAGACTATCCCTGGCAAAGATATTTATGAAAGCTTGAAAAAAGCGGGAGTTTTAGTAAGACATTTTGACAAAAACAGAATTTCGATGTATAATCGTATTACTGTTGGAAGCATGGAAGAAATCAAAACCCTTCTTGATGCTTTGGATATAATCCTGAAAGGACAAAATGATAAATGAGAGAAATAACAATTGAAAGAAAAACAAACGAAACTGACATAAAAATGAAGCTGAATCTGGACGGCACGGGCAAATCAAACATCGATGTTGGATGCGGTTTTATGGAGCATATGCTCACATTATTTGCAAAGCACGGAAGATTTGACCTGGACATTAAGTGCATAGGTGATACAAATGTGGATTTTCACCACACTGCTGAAGATATAGGCATTGTCATGGGAAGCGGATTTTTGAAAGCTCTTGGTGATATGCGTGGAATAAACCGATATGGGTATATGATTTTGCCTATGGACGAAACTTTAGTACTGGCGGCGATTGATATATCAGGAAG
>JAZUOB010000036.1:0-5482 GCA_045604425.1 Clostridia bacterium | reverse complement strand
ACATTGAACAGCAATAAAAAGATATAAGAAAAAGCCGAAATTATTTCGGCTTTTCCAGACCGTCGAAAAAGTCGTTCTACCGCAAGTGATTTTAAAAATATATAAATTTATTGTAGGGTTTGGCGATTTCGACAAACCTATAAAAACCGCAAGGGAAACATCGAATTTCCTTGCGGTTACTTGCTTTTTGCCAATTTGAACTCTACCGTACCATCGTACGCCGACGATTTCAAATTGACAAAATATTACTTCCTTTTTCACACTCTGTCAGCGTGTCGATAGTTTTTCGACACGCTGAAAAGCCGCAAATGCGGCTTTTTTTATTATACGAACTCACACATTATACTATTGCTTACGTCAATACCCTTTTGTGTGAGGAAGCATCTATCACTATCCACCTTTAAAAACCCACCTTCTGCAAACTTATTCACAGTACTTTGGTAGGTATTTAAAAAATCAATTGAAAATCGTTTTTTGAACTCACTAAGGTCTACTCCCATATTTGTTCTCAGAGTCATAATAATATATTCTGATATCTTGTCCTCTTTTGTAAGAAGTATTTTGTCTTCTTTCAAAAGAGGATTTTTGATGTAATCCTGAATATTAGCTGTATTATAAAACCTACACGAATCAATATAAGAATGAGCTGCCGCGCCAAGCCCTATATACTCATGGGTATTCCAGTATTTAAGATTGTGCCTGGACTGTTTGCCTACTTTTGCAAAATTTGAGATTTCATATTGCAAAAAGCCTTCGTCTTTTAAATACAAAACCATATCATGATACATCCGGCGGTCATCTTCTTCGCTTCCCACCGGAAGCTTCCCGCTGTTTATAAGCTCATAAAAAGGCGTGTTCTCTTCTACTATCAAGCTATAACAAGAAAGGTGGCAGACTCCCGATTTCACAGCCTGACTCAGCGTGTTCATAAGGCTTTCATAAGTCTGGTATGGAATTGATGTCATAATATCAATATTTATATTTTCAAAGTGTTTTCCTGCTTCCTCTACTGCTTTTAGCGCAAGAAAAGAGTCATGTATTCTTCCCAAAGCTTTAAGCTCAATATCATTAAAAGATTGAACTCCAAGACTTATGCGATTTACTCCCATATCCTTTAAAACTTTGAATTTGTCACCATTTACAGTCCCGGGATTTGCCTCGATTGTAATTTCGGCATTTTCGTCAATACAGAAAATATTATTTATACCTTTAAACAGATATTCAAGCTGACAGGTGCTCAATATCGTTGGAGTTCCACCTCCCACAAACACAGTGTCAACCTTTTCTCCCCTGTAGCTGTCTGCCTCTGTAAGCATAGCATCAAGATAAGAAGAAATCATATCCTCTTTATTTGTATACGATACAAAATCACAATATCTGCATTTTGATTTGCAAAAAGGTATATGAATATAAAGACCCTTCAAAGAGAGCATCACCTTTCTATATACAAATTATTTGTCTGCATACCTACAGCTTTTCCTAATATCCGGATATTTTTAAACTCTTCGGGGGTATACACAAGAGGCTCATACTTAGAATTGGCGGCAACCAAAGTGATTACTCCTCCCTTTTTGTATACTCTTTTAAGTGTGGCTTCATCATCTATAATTACAGCGGCAATCTCGCCGTTTTCTACATCGCTTTGCTCTTTTATAAGAACTATATCGCCATCATAAATTCTTGCATCTATCATACTGTCGCCTCTGGCGATAAGGCAAAAATCAGCTCCTGAGTCTGTTGCAATCACAAAATCCTCGCCCTCCTCACTGCTGCAAAACACCGGCTTTCCACAAGAAATATTACCAAGCACCGGCAAAGCCTTAGGCGTGGGCATAATAATATTGTCATGACTATCTCCTCCAAGACCCATTATATATGCTTCACTGCATCCAAGTATTTGTGCCAGCTTTTCTACTATAGGCATCTTTATATTTTTGATCTGGCCGCTTTCATATCTTTGAAGTGTAGCATCACTTACACCTATAAGCCTTGATAGCGCCGCCAAAGTCAAGCCTTTTTTCTTGCGAAGCTGCGTCAAGCGCATATTTTTTTTTGGTTCTGTCATCAATAACCCTTCCTTTCAGCAATATTTCTGAATATTACCAACCACCCATATTATAACACGTTATTACATAAAATGCAACAGTTTTTTAAAAAATTACAAAAAATGTATTGACAAACAAAAAATCCTATGCTAGTATATACATAAATTACGTTTTATGTAATTTTCATCTGTCTTAAAATTACATTTTATGCAAAGGATGTGATGCTCATCTTATACAAAAACTGCACTTCGGGCGCATGGCAGGCATGTGAAAAAGCACGCACAGGCAATTGGGGTGCTGATGAATTTCAAACATTCAAATGTCAGGACGAAGCTGAAAACCTTTGTCCATTCCCTCTGCCTTTGAATTTTGATTTTTCCAAGAGAATTTTTGCAAAACATATAAATACACTTTTACGAAAGGATAATACATATGACAAATCTTAAATACAATGCTTTTGAAAACTGTGAAGTCATTTCGGACCTGACTCCCAAGCGAAAAAACAGGGATAAAATATATCTTTGCAAATGTCAGGTCTGCGGAAACACTTTTACAAGATGCCGCAAAACACTTATGTATCATCACTCCGATTGCGGCTGTATAAGTCACAACTCCTACCGGGCCGGCATATACACTGATAAGCTGATTTCGGACATGGATAAGCTGTCTAAAAAAGTGTTTCTTGCAAAGCTTGAAGCTATAGGCATACCATATACTCCCCAGGTATTCAAAGCACTATACATAGACGAAAAAACTTATGGTGAATACACAGCACTGTCTCTTGGCATGAGTATGGCAACTCTTTACAGAACAAGAAAAACTATTCATAAGCTGTGGTCCAAGTTAAAAAATGACCTTATGGTATAAAAATTATGGGGCAGAGTTTCAATACTGACTATTTCAGCATACTATATCGGGGATGCTGTATTATCCTTCTGCCCCTGTTCATAGAATAATATTAAAGTTCAGGAGGTGGAATAAAAATGCTTCGTTCATACGAACTGCGTCAAAGAGAAGTGGTAAACATCCGCACAGCCGAAAAAATCGGCTATATTGAAGATGTGGATATAGACCTTGAAACAGGTCAGATAATCAGCCTGATTGTACCAAAACACAGATTTTGTTTTTTTCACAGAGATGATTATATAATACCATGGCAGGATATTGTCCTGGTGGGCAAAGATTTGGTATTGGTGGACTTTGGCGAATTTCTTCCGGAAAAGCAGACATAATCATTGTGCATATTGCATTTTTATACAGGAATTTGCATAAAAATTTATTACAAAATTTGAATTGACATAGCCCTCTATAAGTGATATGATATTATAGAAAAGTAATGCTTGGTTTTAGACCAATTAAACCGGCTGAAAGGATTGAACATAAATGAAACAACAATACAAGATTGGTATTATCGGTGCCACAGGTATGGTAGGTCAGAGATTTATTACTTTGCTTCATAACCATCCCTGGTACAAAATAGAAGTTCTGGCTGCATCTCCAAGAAGCGCCGGCAAAACATACAAAGAAGCTGTAGGCGCAAAGTGGGCAATGAAAGAAGACATTCCCACATCTTTGGAAAACATGATAGTAATGGATGCATCAGGCGACGTGGACACAATAGCAAAAATGGTTGATTTTGTATTCTGCGCAGTAGACATGAAAAAGGATGAAATCAAGGCTCTTGAGGACAGATATGCAAAGGCAGAATGTCCTGTAGTATCAAACAACTCTGCACATCGTCATACACCTGATGTGCCTATGATTATTCCTGAAATCAATCCGGAACATATAGATATAATCCCTGCACAGCGCAAAAGATTGGGTACAAAGAAAGGCTTTGTAGCAGTTAAATCAAACTGTTCACTCCAGTCATATCTTCCTGCTATGGCTATTATCAACGAAAAATACCCAATCAGCCGAGCACTTGTTACTACTTATCAAGCGATTTCAGGCGCAGGCAAAACATTTGAGACATGGCCTGAAATGGTGGATAATCTTATCCCTTATATCGGCGGAGAAGAAATGAAATCAGAAGTTGAACCCAACAAGATTTTAGGCAGCATTTCAAACGGCGAGATTGTACCGTCCTCTGAGCTTCAGATTGAATGTCAGACATACAGAGTTCCTGTATCAGACGGACACTCAGCTGCTATATTCTTCACATTCAAAGACAGTGAAAACAAACCGTCTGTGGAAGAAATAGAAAACATGTGGAGACAGTTCAAGGGCGTTCCGCAAGAGCTTGAGCTTCCCCATGCTCCAAAGCAGTTTATCCACGTATATACAGAAAGCGACACACCGGACCAGCCACAGATCAAGACAGCACGCGAAGTGGACGGCGGTATGGCGATTTCTTGCGGACGACTTCGTGAATCTTCACAATATGACTATAAAATGGTATCCATGAGCCACAACACCCTCCGAGGTGCTGCAGGCGGAGCAGTACTTCTTGCAGAGCTCCTTACAGCAAAAGGATATTTTGATTGATTCGAAAGGAAGGAAATGTTATGAAGACTCTACCATTCACAGGGTCAGGTGTGGCAATCATCACACCTTTTGACGGATATGAAACAAACCTTAATGAACTTGGCAGAATAATCGAAGACCAGATAGAAAATTCTACAGATGCTATTATCATCTGCGGAACTACAGGCGAAGCTTCTACAATGCCTGACGAAGAGCATCTTGCTGCTATAAAATATGCTGTAGAAAAAGTAGCAGGCAGAGTACCTGTTATTGCCGGCACAGGCAGTAATGATACAAAACACGCTATATATCTTTCACAAAAAGCAGAAGAATTTGGTGTAGACGGAATCCTTACTGTGACTCCATACTACAACAAGACCACTCAAAAAGGTCTGGTTGCACATTTTACAGCTATAGCTAATTCTGTAAAAGTACCTATTATCCTTTATAACGTACCGGGAAGAACAGGAATGTCTTTCTCTATCGATACTTTGAAAGAACTTGCAAAAGTAGAAAATATTGTAGGTATCAAAGAAGCCAGCGGAGATATTTCATACGCTTCAAAAATTGCTGCAGAAGTGCCTGAACTTTATATGTATTCAGGAAATGACGACATGATTGTACCACTTCTCAGCATCGGCGGAAAAGGCGTAATATCCGTTCTTGCCAACGTCATGCCAAAAGAAACACATGATATATGCAAGCTCTACTTTGAGGGCAAGACAGAAGAGTCAAAAGACCTACAGTTAAAGCTTTTGTCACTTGCAAATTCACTGTTTATAGAGGTTAATCCAAGTCGGGCCAAGCGGTCTTAGGAAGACAATACACCAGTTCAACTTCTTGGCTCACAGTACGACATGGCTACGATCCGCCTTATGCAAGCTCTACTTTGAGGGCAAGACAGAAGAGTCAAAAGACCTACAGTTAAGGCTTTTGTCACTTGCAAATTCACTGTTTATAGAGGTTAATCC
>JAZUOB010000035.1:0-3224 GCA_045604425.1 Clostridia bacterium | reverse complement strand
ACCGCTTGGCCTCCGACTTCACCCGGTCTTATTCCGTATTCCAAAGACAAATATGCCTCCATAAATGCTGACAAGTGGTCACAACACCTTATAATCTCCCCGTCTATGGGAGAGTATTTATCCTCATTATACAATTTATTGATATCATCTGAGCTTACAAAAACAACTTCACCATTGTCTTTGATTTTAGATGAAAATTCGTCCTGAATAAAATACCTGATTTCATCGTGCCAGCTTTTGGGAAGCAGCGGATAAATGGTACTTTGTACCTGCTCATCCTCTATAGACTTTATTATATCGTCCAAGCCGTCAACACCTGATTTTACCGGTGACACAATATCCCTGGTCAAAACTTCAGGCATATCATGAAACAGTGCACCGAAAAAGTTATTCTCGCATCGCTTTTTGCAGGAGTTTGCTTCAAGTGAAGCAAAATATGACAAAATAGCAACAACAAGCATATGCCCCATAACAAATGTATTTGGCATTCTGGAAGCTTTTGACCACCTTTGCTGATATCTGAGTTTGCCTAAAAGCAGCAAAAATTCTTTCAGATACGGGCTTCCCATATAATACTTGTAGCCTTTGAATGTATCGCAGGCAGCTAGTCCCTGAAGCATTTCGCGGCGTACTGCTTCTATACCATACGTTTCTCTGTTTAAGGGATATATTACCTGAAATTCAAAATAAGATGCCTGATAATGTGCAGCTTTAAGAATTTCTTTTTCAAGAGGCGCATACTGCGGGTTTCTGTAATACTCCTTCATGCGACTAAAGAAGTCATTGTTTATAGGAGAAAGCACTTCTTCCAACTGGGTAAACACCCATTCATTGAGCTGTGCTCCCTTTTCTTTTACAAGCTTGTGATAGATAGGAGGTTTTATATCTGTAACAATAATTCTGTGGAAAAACTCAAATATTCCGCCTTCTATAAGCTTTTTATAATCGACTTCATCGCCCTCACATTTTGCAAGGACATATGCATAAAACATCTTATGTGCCTGTTTATCCAGTTCTGTAAAACCAACCCATGGTCTTATATGGTCATTCCAGCGCTGAATAGATGCAGCTTCATAAATTGTAGAAATCAAAGATTTTGTAATCATTATACTTTCCTTCTTTTTTAAAGAATCAAACCATTTCGGTGAACTGATATAAACTCACTTTTAAAAGAAGTGCATATATCTTCCATAGCTGATATAACAGTATCTGGCTTGAGATTATAACTGTTTGAACATGACAGCCTCATTTTGTACTCTAAAACATTGTCATTATGACTGATTTTCTCAAGTGAGTGGATATGAGGTCTTATGTCTGACGGCTTCTCACCGCTTTTTGACTTTTTCATCACAACTACAGAATCTTTTGAAAGAATTTCTGTGGGTTCAAATGGTTTTGAGCCTTCTGAAAGCTCTACTAAAACAGTATAATCTGCAGTAGTAATTTTTGTAAGGTCTATTTCCTTGGCTTTTAGCTTATACACGCTTATGATTTCAAATCCCGGCGGCAAAGCTTGATTTATTCTGGATTTTATCTCGTCTTCTGTGTAATTGTCACAAAACCCTACCTTCATGTATTCACCGTCAGAGGTAACACCTACTGAAAGCGGCATTGCCACGGTCATTATGGGATGAGGATTAAAGCCCTCGGAATACAAAAAATCTACTCCGCTTCTTCTGACTGCTCTATGAAACATACGTATAAAATCCAAATGAGAAATATATTTAACTCTATCGTCTCTGGAATACTTTAGAATGTATTTACTCATAGCAAACCCCCGTATTAAATGATGCCGCACCGCAGCCTGAACATTTTTCTCGGCAATTTTTAGTTGTTTCACCTCTGTTTGCCTTTTCACTTTCAGACTTCAAGAACTTTTCACTGACACCAACATCTATATGAGACCAGGGAAGAACCTCTGTATACGGCCTTTTTCTTGATGTGTAAAAATCAGGGTCTATTCCCAAGTCGCTAAATGCCTGCATCCATAAATCAAACTTGAAGCATTCTCCCCAGCCGTCAAATTTACAGCCAAGCTCTACTGCCCGTTTTATAACTTTTGAAAGTCGTCTGTCACCTCTGGCGAAAACACCCTCAAGATAGCTTGTCTTGTCATCGTGCCAGTTATACCTTATTCTTTTTGATTTTATAGAGGATTTGAGTATATCCTGCTTCTCTATCATTTCCTTTCGGCTGATTTGTCTTTCCCATTGAAATGCCGTAAATGGTTTTGGAACAAAGTTTGATGTGCTGACTGTGATATTTATATTTTTGGCTCTTTCTTCTTTAGGAGTCTCAAAATACACAGACAAAACATCTTCTGCCAGCTGTGAAATACCCTGAACATCTTCATCTGTTTCTGTTGGAAGTCCAAGCATAAAATATAGCTTTACATTGGTATATCCGCCTTTAAAAAGCATTCGGACAGACGAAAGAATGTCATCTCTTGTTATATTTTTATTTATTACATCTCTTAGTCTTTGTGTACCTGCCTCCGGTGCAAAGGTAATTCCTGATTTTCTAACCTTTTGCACTTTATTCATAAGCTCAAGAGAAAAATTATCAATACGCAAAGACGGCAGGGATAAATTGATTTTTTTCTTTTCAGTAATCTCTAAAAGTCTTTCTGTAAGTTCAGGGAGATTGGTGTAGTCACTTGTGCTGAGTGATGAAAGTGAAATCTCATCATATCCTGAAGTAGTAAGCAAGCTTTCTGCTATTTGAATAAGTCTATCTGTATCTCTTTGTCTCACAGGTCTATACACATATCCTGCCTGACAAAAACGACAGCCTCTTATACATCCTCTGAATACCTCAAGTACAGCTCTGTCATGAACAACCTCACCAAAGGGCACAATAACCTTTTCGGGAGTTGGCGCATTTGAGAAGTCTTCTATAATTCGCTTTTTGATAGTTTTAGGTGCTGCCGGATTATTAGGCTCAATAGATGCGACTGTGCCGTCATCATTATATTTCACATCATAAAAAGACGGAACATAAGTGCCGGGGACCTTTGCTACCATATTCAAAAAATCTTGTCTTGAGCCATGCATATTATTCCACTCAATATACACGTCCATGACTTCATTTATCGACTCTTCCCCCTCTCCGAGAAGAAAAAAGTCCACAAAATCAGCAATAGGCTCAGCATTATATGCACACAGACCTCCGCCGCAGATTATCGGCATACTCTCGTCTCTGTCCTTTGCCAGAATCGGGATGCC